>JAUVSF010000081.1 GCA_030597245.1 Acidobacteriota bacterium | reverse complement strand
CTGGTCGTGTCAATACCGAGACGTTGCATGATCCGGTGGCTGTAGTTCTCACGCTCAGCCTTCGATGAGAAGCTGATGAGTGTCGGGATGACCGGTTGGTTCAGGAAAAAGGCGCGCAGATCACCGACCACGCCACGAGTGCGTGCCGGAGGCACCTTACGCTCTGGTGGAGGGTCGATTCTCATTCGATACTCTCGGTCTCAACGTTTGCCGGGTTCAGATTAGCACACCCCGCCCTACGTGGCGGTCAACGCTCTCGTGCCTCCGAAGTGATTGCAGCCATGCACAATCATGGTGCCGACTCGGTTGTCCCCGGGTGAGTGCTTCTTGTCGCCGGGTCCATTTCGCCCCTCGTACGCCTTCCACTCCGGAGTGCTAAATCGTTGAGGGGAAAGGGCAATCACCTTTCTTGAAGCAGATAGCCAGCTTGACACGAATATATGCATGCAGCATACTATATGTATGAAACGTACGACCCTTATGGTAAACGAATCGCTTCTGGAAGAGGCACTCCGGTTGGGGGGTGAGCGCACCTATTCAAAAACGGTTGAGCGAGCTCTCGAACAATTTGTCCGCAGGATTAAATCCGGAAGGATTCTCGAACTGGCTCATTCAGGTCTTTGGAGAGGTTCTCTTAGCGAGATGCGATCAGACTTCGATCATACCAAAGGTGTGGAATAATGATCCTTGTCGATACCTCGGTCTGGATTGAGTTATTCCGTAAATCGAGCGATTTCAACATCGAAGATGAGATCGATCTTGAAGAGATTGTCACTTGTCTCCCTGTCATCCAAGAGGTTTTGCAGGGATTTGACGATCAGAGAGCCTACCAGGTCGCTCGTGAGGCGATGTTTGCCTTTCCCATGGTTGAATCCCCTATTACCGAGGATGTGTTTCTGAGGGCAATTGATCTTTATCGCACGGCTCGTCGTGCGGGTATAACGGTTCGATCAAGCATTGACTGCCTGATTGGAGCCTGTGCAATCCGTCACTCTCTCACTGTTTTGCACCGAGATCGCGATTTTGATGGTCTTGCTCAGATTTCACGCCTTGCCGTCAGGCGGATTTGAGTCATTCACCGATTACCGATTACCGTTAACCGTTCCCAGCCCCAGTCATCGCAGCGAGGCCGATCAGGTAAGCCCACCTCTCCTCAACTTGTTCCTGAATCAGCTCAAAATCCTCCTCCGAGAGGTTCTTGAATCGGCCTTGCGCCTTCAGGTACTCCTCTACCGATGCCGGCTCTGAGATATCGTGAAACCTGTAGCGGGTACCGTCTTCGACTTCATAAAGAGGGAAAATGCGCGTCTGGACTGCTAACCGAGCAAACTTGATCGTCTGTTCAGAGGAGATCTTCCAGCCCGGAGGGCAAGGAGCAAGGAGGTGAATGAACCGGGTTCCTTTTGTCTTCTTAGCTGTTTTGACTTTAGCGATGAGGTCCTCTGGATATGCCACTGAAGCCGTTGCGGCGTAGGGAATGCGGTGCGCAGCCATTATCAGCATAATGTCTTTTTTAAACTTTCGCTTCGCGTGGGGTGTCGTCGTTGTCCAGGCACCCCAGGGAGTGGCAGAACTGCGCTGAACTCCCGTGTTCATGTAAGCTTCGTTGTCGTAGCAGATGTAAAGGATGTTATCGTTCCGCTCAGCTGTGCCGGAGAGTGCCTGAAGCCCGATGTCAAAAGTCCCCCCATCCCCGGCCCACGCCAGAACGGTCGTCTCAGAGTCACCCTGGCAGTCGAGGCCTGCGCGAACACCGGAGGCAGTGACCGCGGCTGTTTCAAAAGCAGTATGGAGAAGAGGTATCTTCAGCGCTGAATAGGGGAAGGGGCCGGCAATTATCGAGAAACAGCATGCCGGCAGGACAACGATCGTCTTCTCTCCCAGAGCCTTCAACACATAGCGCATCGCGAGTGCGGCCCCGCAGCCCTGACAGCCTAGATGTCCCGGGGTCAGGAGCTCGGCATCCGGTACTACGAGATTCTCATCCATCACAGCTTCACTCCCTTCCAAATCAAGTCTTCCGGCTCTTCATGGGTTTCCGCGTACTCGATCACCTCACGAATCAGGCTGGGCCGAACGTCCCGACCACCTAGGCCGGCCACGAACCCGAAAACAGGTATTTGAATATGGTTATAGAGTGCTGCTCTGATTTCCTGAGCAAAGATTCCGCCCACGCCAAAACCTATGTTTCTGTCGATTACTGCCAGTTTCTTAGCGTTCGCTACGAGCGATCGAAGAAGTTCTCCCGGGAAGGGGCGAAAGAGACGGATTTTCAGAAGCCCAACGTGTCTTCCGGAATCCCGCAATTCGTCGATCACGACACGGGCAGTACTGGTTATCGTACTTGAAGTGACCAGCAACAACTCAGCACCATCAGTGCGATATTGCTCGATCAGACCGTATCTTCGCCCGAAGGCCTCGTAAAACTCATCATCGACACGTTGGAACTCTTCAAGCGCACGCTCCATTGACTTTTGTATGCCGTATCGGAACTCCATATAGGTATCCGGAGTGGCGAGTCCCGAAAAGGAATGAGGATCTTCAGTACTTAATCTCAGGTCAGGTTCATAAGGGGGAAGAAAATCATCGACTGCCTCTTGCGAAGGGATTTCGACCGGCTCAGCGGTATGGGAGAGGACAAAGGCATCCAGAACGAGCATCGCGGGCAATGCGACTCGCTCAGCAGTCTTGTAGGCCTGGATCACAGTGTCCAAAACCTCCTGGTTGCTTTCGCAGTAGATCTGCATCCAGCCGGTATCTCGTTGGGAAAGAGAGTCATTCTGGTCGGTCCAGACGGACCAGGGGGCACCCATGGCCCTGTTGATGTTGGCCATAACAATCGGGAGTCGAGCGCCCGCGGCCCAGTGCAACATCTCGTGCATGAGGGCCAGGCCGTGTGCAGAGGTCGCTGTGAAGCACCGTGCACCCACACTCGAGGCACCGACGAGAGCGGCCATTGCCGAATGTTCGGACTCGACTTGGATGAACTTCGCATCAAGCGAACCGTCCTCACAAAAGCTGCTCAGCAGCTCTACAACCTGAGTCTGGGGTGTGATGGGGTAGGCAGAGATCACCTGAGCACGAGCCAGGCGGGCTCCGTGAGACACGGCATGGTTACCGGTGATGACCTCTCGCGTTTCCTCAGTTGTGACGATCACGACTCCTCCTGAACGAGGGAAATCACTCCCCGTGGACACTCCTGTACGCAGATCCCACAGCCCTTGCAGTAATTCAGGTCAATTGAATACGCACCATTAACCCTGCTGATGGCCCCTTCCGGACAGTACAACCAGCAGTTATCACACTGGTTGCAGACCCCACAGGGAATACAGCGCTGAGCTTCCTGCACCGCTTCCAGGGAAGAGATAGTTTGAATAATCTCCGGGAATCCGGAAAGCCGCGTTTCGACATCAAGGTGACGCGGTTCTACCCGTGGGAATACGGCGAAATAGTCTGGATTCAGAGCATCGAGGCTAAAATGATTCGCGGGCTTAGAGAGAGTAGCCGATTCTGATGCTGGTACTCCAACGTATCGCAGTATTGCCAGTGCGGCCTGCCGCCCGGCGGCTACAGCGTCCGGGACGGTACTGGAACCGGTCTGAGCATCACCTCCCACAAACACTCCGGGATCAGCCTCATAGGTCGAGAGTAACGAAAGATCTGCATCTTCCCCTATGGCCAGTATCACGGTGTCGGCTTGGCGGGTGAAGGAGCTTCCACTTACGGGTATCGGACGCCGCCGACCGCTTCCGTCCGGTGGACCCAGCACCATCTCTTGGAACTCGATCTCAAGGCCTCGAGAGTTCCGCTGTACAGCGGTTGGTGAAGCGAGAAAAATGAAGTCCACGCCCTCTTCCTCTGCCTCCCGAACCTCTTCGTCGCCGGCGGGCATTTCCTCCCGGCTTCTTCTGTAGACGACGACTGGCTGAGCTCCGAGGCGGACCGCTGTGCGGGCAGCGTCCATTGCTGTATTGCCCCCACCCACGACAACCACGAGTTTTCCGATTTCAGGCGGAGTCGAAAGGTTGGTAGCCTTGAGGAAATCCAAGCCTGTCATAACAAGATCCCGTGAGTCTCTCAGAGGAGGAGGGATGCGACTCGAGTGTGCTCCCGTTGCGACAAAAACGGCATCGTAGTTCCGCCTGAGGGAGGCAAAAGTCAGATCTTTCCCGACCTTGCAGCTGCATTCGAAGGCAACGCCGAGCCGCGCAATTTTCTCCAGTTCGCGGTCCAGGATGTTTCGAGGGAGCCGATAGCTCGGGATCCCAATTCTCAACATGCCGCCCGGCCGTTCCTCGGCTTCGAATACCGTTACATTTACACCGTCCCTGGCGAGAAATGCGGCGCATGAGAGGCCTGCCGGGCCGGAACCCACGACGGCCACCGTTTTACCGGAATTCTTCACCGAGGGCAAATCGGGCTGGAGGTCAAGGCACATTTCCGATACGAATCTCTCCAATGCTTGTACGGAGACACCGGCATCAATCCCCGATCTTGTACACGAAGACTCGCAGGGGTGGTAGCAGACCCGACCGCAAATCGCCGGGAGAGGGTTTGTTTTCCAAATCAGATGGTAGGCTTCTTCGAATTTCTCTTCGGCAATCAGGGCCAGTACCTTTGGAACATCGGTGCCGGCAGGGCAGAGGTTTCGACAGGGAGCCAGCTTCTCGCTATACACGGGGCGGAGGTACCGCCAGTTTCCAGTAGCATTGAAACTCATGCTCCCTTGAGAAACAGTCACAGGAGGCATGTCCGAAAACCCGCTGAAACTCACCTTCTTGCTCATGATTGCACCTCCTCGAGAGTGCTGTATCTAACCGCCTCGAATGCAGCTCGGGCAGCTCTGACGTTCGCTTCCGCCCGCACCGGTACTCCTTTTCGGACGGCTTCGAGCACTGACTCCAGTTGCAGCAAGCCTGTAGCACGTGCAAAGGCGCCAAGGACGGAGGTATTCACGATCGGGTTGGTCCGAGTCCCCAGTTCTTGCTTGACCGCAATCCCGGAGGCATCCACACAGGCAACTTGCCAGCCACCGTCGAGGAACTGAGTAAAGTCAGTAGGGTCATGTTCGCTGTTGATTATGATCCAGCCCCCCGGTTTGAGGCCGGATGTTACCTGAATCGCCGATACCAGCGTTGGATCCAGAACGACAACGTGGTCAGGTTCCTCAATCTGGCAACGAAGGCGAATCGGGACAGACGAAGTGCGAACAAAGGCAGCAACCGGCGCTCCACGACGTTCGACGCCAAAGGTCGGAAAGGCTTGGACGAACTTCCCCTCCCTGAAGAAAGCGGTGGCCAGAATCTCGGAAGCCACCACCGCCCCCTGCCCCCCTCTTCCATGGAAACGAATCTCAATCATCCCAAAAGCTCCTTTCCTGGAATGAACGGAAGACGCAGGCGCTACAGCGCGAGGCAAGCCTGCATTCTTACAATGAGCCAGGTGCACCGATTTTCGGGTGAAATAACCCAAACGGCCCGGGATTTCCGCCATACTTCGCTTCGGAAGCGAGGCGATCCAGTCCTGGCCCTTGCCGCATCTTCATAACCCTCCGAACTATTGAGTCCTCTTGGGTCGGAATTCGCTGCATTGAACATAGACTCTAAAACTGATAGTAAGCAACTCACGTTCCAATAGCAAATAGGAAATTTGCAGCGACGAGGACTCTCAGCTCCCTTGAGGACGAGGTGGGATCCGGATGATTCGCATAGGCAGGTAACAGTGGCACCTGAAAAAATGTTTGCGTCAGATGAAGCCCGAATCGAACTCTTGGAGACGCTCGTCAATATTTCGTCCCTGACAGGGTCGGAGGGTGAATTGGGCAGCCATCTGGAGAGATTGCTTGGGAAGATCGGTCTCAGAGTGGAAAGGCAGCACGTGGATTCGGAGCGCTTCAACGTAATTGCTACGACAACGAAGCCTCCAAAACTCCTGTTTTGCACTCACATGGATACTGTTCGACCGCACTTCAGCTTCTCCCGTGAGGCGGAGATCCTCTATGGGAGAGGAGTTTGCGACGCAAAAGGCTCCATGACCGCGATGGTTGCTGCAGCTGACGAACTGATTAGCCGTGGACATGAGGAAATTGGTTTGTTGTTTGTCGTCGGAGAAGAATTGGATTCCGACGGGGCCAGGAAGGCGGCTGACCTGGACCTTCATCCGAACTACATCATCTTGGGTGAACCTACTGAGAATATCGTTGCAATAGCTCAGAAAGGGACACTGGTCTTTCGAGTCCGAGCCTCCGGTCAAGCAGGGCATTCCGCATACCCACGTGGCCCGTCAGCAATTCATATGCTGCTCGGAGCTTTGAATCGCCTGACTCTGGAAGACTGGGGCCAAGATCCCACTCTCGGAGAGACAACTTTGAATATCGGGCGCATCGAAGGTGGGGAGGGCCCCAATGTTGTGGCCGCCTCAGCTGTTGCGGAAGGGATTTTCCGGGTCGCAGGCTCGGTCGAAGACGTTACGAACAGACTGACCAGAATTCTCGGCAGCGAGGTTGAGTTAGACATCCTGAGCTCTTCCGAACCTGTCTTCCTTACCCCGGTGGAAGGTTTTGATGAGATGGTGGTTTCCTTTGGCTCAGATGCTCCTTACTTGCAGGAACTGGGGAAGGTTGTGCTGATGGGGCCCGGTTCAATTCAGAATGCTCATCGGCCTGACGAGAGAATCCTGGTGTCCGAGATTGCCAGGGCATTTGAAAACTACTGTGTCGTTGCTGAGCGACTGCTTACAGAATAGGTGGACTGGAAATGATAGTAATGAAATTCGGAGGGACTTCGGTTGGGGAGCCTGAAGCTATTCGGCGCGTAGCCGAGATTATTCGCTCGCGTCTCTCAAAAACACCCTGCGTAGTCGTCTCCGCTGTGGCAAAAACAACAGACGAGCTAGTCAGCTTAAGTGACGCTGCTGCGAAGGCAAGCAGAGATCGAGCTAATGATCTGATCGAGTGGATTTTGGAACGGCACATAAAACTGATTGCGGACTTAGATCTTGATGGCGATACAGTGCTTTCCCAGACTCTGTCTCAGGCTGCCGAGGATCTGACCGAACTGCGGCAGAGGTTCGAAGAAGCCGGTAAGGTTGAGCCGATGCTTATGGACCTGTGTTTGAGCACTGGCGAGTTCCTTTCCAGCCACATTCTCGTTTCGTACTTGAACAGTCAGGGTATTGAGGCCGTTTGGGCGGACGCTCGAGAGGCTATTGTCACGGACAGCCGCTTCGGGAGTGCGCGGCCGCTCTTCCCTGAATCGCGCCGGCTGGCCAACCGCTTGTTTGAACCGATCCTGGAGGAGGGGAAAGTTCCGGTCATGCAGGGATTTGTCGGGGCGGATGTCCGTGGTCGGACCACAACCTTCGGGAGAGGTGGGTCCGACTATAGCGCCACTTTCCTGGGGGCCTTGCTCGGAGCAAGTACCGTTGAAATATGGACGGACGTCGTTGGGGTCCTGACGGCGGATCCTTCGTTAGTTCCTGAGGCCAAGAGAATTCGCAGAATGACGTTTGAGGAAGCGTCCGAGTTGGCCTACTTCGGAGCCAGGGTTCTACACCCTTCCACTTTGAGGCCGGCGATCGAAAGAGGAATTCCGGTTTTTGTCCTGAACTCGATGAAACCAGGCGTAGAAGGCACAGAAATTACTCCTTCTCTGGGGGAAGACGCCTGCGGTGAAGCGACTGTGAAATCGATCGCTTACAAGGAAGGGTTGACCGTACTGAACATCACATCGACTCGGATGCTGATGGCTTATGGATTTCTTTCCAGCATCTTCAGGATCTTCAATCAGTTCGAGACCCCGGTGGACCTGGTGGCGACTTCCGAAGTCAGCGTCTCCGTGACGGTGGATATTCGTGAGAAAATAGATCAGATAGTCAGTGCTTTGTCTGAGATTTCTGAAGTGGAGGTCCAGCATGGGAAGGCGATCGTCTGTTGCGTTGGTGAAGATATTTGCCGTAAAGCGGGAATGCCTGCCCAGATGTTTGGAGAACTGGAAGGAATAAGGATTACTCTCATCTCCCAGGGTGCTTCGAGGATTAACATCAGCTTTGTGATCAATGAGAGTGATCTTTCCGAGGTGGTCAATCGGCTCCACAGAAAGTTCTTTTCCGAACACATCGGATGAAAGAACCCTGGCGTGAATCGGCCCTGGGGCTCCGTTGGACTCACTTTGGTGAAAGGGTGATTTGGACATGAAACTTGGTCTTACCGGATATGGGAGGATGGGTCGAGAGGTCGAGACGCTTGCAGTCTCGAGGGGGCATGAAATTAAAGCTTGCTTCAGCCTTGAGGATCCTCTGACTGACACCTCTTCCTTATCTGAAGTTGAGGTTCTGATAGACTTTTCTGCCCAGGATGCTGTGCTCTCAACGTTGAAGACTGCAGCTTCCCGTGGAGTTCCGGTGGTAGAAGGGACTACTGGTTGGGGCGATTACCTCGGTCAGGCTTGCGAAATCCCTGGACTGACAATGGTTTACAGCCCGAACTTCTCTCCCGGAGTATACGTTTTCATGCAGCTCGTCCGTTCCGCTGCGAGGCAGCTGAGTTGCATCCAGGGGTATGATTGCCATGTTAACGCGTGGCACCACACCGGCAAGCTTGATAGTCCGAGCGGTACCGCCAGGAAGTTGGGGGAGATTCTTGTCGAGGAGTTGCCAAATAAGGAGAAGACTGTCTACGATACTTGCGACAGGAGAATCGAACCAGGCGAACTACAAGTTACTTCAACCAGGGTCGGTCGAGTTCCCGGTACCCACGTAGTGGGATTTGACTCCGCCTTCGACATGATCGAGTTGAAACACCAGGCTCATGGCCGTGAGGGGTTTGCATTGGGCGCAGTTCTCGCTGCCGAATGGATAGTAACGAAAGAAGGGATTTTCACTATGGAAGAGTTTATGGCCGACTACCAGGCTGAGGGGGGGAGAGGACGATGAATCAGAAAAAGTTCCGCGGTACGACCGTCGCGTTGGTGACGCCCCTATTGCCTGGGGGTGAAGTAGACGTGGTCCGGCTCAAAGCCCTGATTGACTGGCACGTGGAAGAGGGGACCGATGTCATTCTGGCTGCCGGCACGACAGGCGAAGCATCGACACTTTCGACCGCTGAGCACAAGAAGGTCATGCAAATCATTGTCGAGCACTGCGCGGGCCGCAGGCCGGTGATCTGTGGTACCGGAAGCAACTCCACCCGGGAAGCTATCGGTCTTACCGAATCCGCTGAGAAAGCCGGCTGTGACGGCATCCTCTCCGTCGGTCCCTATTACAACAAACCAATGCAGGAAGGCTTCTACCAGCATTTTAGCGAAATCGCTTCCGCCACGAGTCTGCCCATCATCCTGTACAACGTGCCTGGCAGGACAGGATCCAACATCTCAGCCGAGACAACTCTGCGCCTGGCGGAAGTCGAAAACATTGTGGGAGTCAAAGAGGCAAGCGGTTCCCTCTCTCAGATAATGGAAATCCTGCGCCTGCGGCCGGACGACTTTCTGGTCCTTTCAGGTGACGACGCGCTGACACTGGCTTTGCTTGCTCTGGGCGGCGACGGTGTCATCTCTGTGGTGGCAAATGAGACGCCGGGCCTGCTTCATGAAATGGTGCACGCCGCTTTTGCCGGAGACTGGGAAAAGGCGCGAGAGATTCATTACAAGTTGCTGCCGTTGATGGAGATCAACTTTATCGAAACAAATCCGATCCCGGCGAAGACAGCCCTTTCGATGATGGGACTGATTAACGAGGAGTTTCGCTTACCGATGGTTAGAATGGGTGACGAGAATCGTCAGAAGTTGAAGAGAGTCTTGATCGAGCTCGGCCTGGTTACGTAGTGGGGTGAGTATGGCACTTAGTGATCGGTTAGAAGCACTTTTTGATAGCGGTTTGCAGGAACCGTCGCCCGAGTTTGACTCAGTTTTTGGCGAATTCATAAGCGGTCTGAACTCGGGCCAAATTCGAGCTGCAGAACCGACCGAGAGCGGCTGGCGAGTCAATCACTGGGTGAAAAAGGGAATTCTGCTGGGGTTTCGGGTAGGAAGGCTGCAAGACTACTCGGTGAACGAGGCTTTCCGTTATTTTGACAAGTCGACTTACCCATTAAGGCCTCTCGAGCTGGCTGACAATGTGCGTGTTGTGCCGGGCGGAACCAGTATCAGGAATGGGAGTTATGTCGCGCCCGGAGTGGTGATGATGCCGCCCGCTTATATCAATGTCGGAGCCTATGTCGGAGAGGATTCAATGATCGACTCCCATGCATTGGTCGGGTCCTGTGCCCAGATCGGGGCTCGAGTGCACCTCAGCGCGGCGGCCCAGGTTGGTGGCGTCCTGGAACCTGTCGGGGCAATGCCCGTTGTTGTTGAAGACGATGTGCTGGTGGGTGGGAATTCCGGAATCTACGAAGGAACAGTGGTTCGAAAGGGTGCGGTGATAGGGGCTGGAACGATTCTAACGGGGTCTATTCCTGTCTACGACGCTGTCAACGCTTCCGTGCTTCGGAAGACCCCGGATGCGCCTCTGACAATTCCGGAAGGGGCTGTTGTGGTGCCCGGAACGCGACCTTTAAGCTCTGAATATGGCGTCGAGAACCGTCTGCATTTGGCCTGTGCCGTAATTGTGAAGTATCGAGACGCGGGGACAGATGCAGCAACTGCGTTGGAGGAAGCCCTGCGCTAACGTGGAAATGGGCGTGGAAACGGGAACTGGGGGCTGGGATCTGGGGGTTTGGTTCGCGCTCGTGCTCGCAGACCTGTTCCGAAGAGGCTCTCTCCCTTAGCGGCTTTGCGAGCTTAGCGTGAAATCCCGTTACCTCACGCCAAGACGCAAAGTCCGCAAAGAGGAGGACCTATGCGTCGGAATTGGGATTCTCATCCATTTCTGACTTGACAACAAGGACATGATGGGCAGGACAATCTCTACAAGACCCAAGACCCAAGACCCAAGACCCAAGACCCAAGACCCAAGACCCCGTTCGGCCGTGCGTCGTTCGTTAATCGCTCCCAGTTTGTATTAACTTTTTTAATATTCTCTATCTTGGGATAATTGGAAGCACCAGAGCGGATGGATGTTCCGGGTCGTGATAAACTCGTTGCACCGCTTTGAGGATGCCGGTCGAACCGGCAATCCGTTCTCCCGTATTCAGGTTTCGGTTGAACCTCGGAAAGTTGCTGCTCGAAACATACAAGCGGATTTGGTGGCCTTTCTTGAAGACGTTGCTTGTTGCCCAGAGATCGACTTCGTATCGATACACGGTGCCGGGAGTGACTGGGTCGGCTTTCTGGGTGGAGTTTCGATAGCGTGCGCGCACGATTCCATCGGTCAGAAAACGGGCATATCCGGAAGGTTCTACGTCAACAAGCATGGCGGTAAAGTCGGTGTCTACTGCAGAGGTCGCGGCGTAGAGTTCCAGTTTGATGAAGCCAGTGACTTCGACGTCGGAAGTCAGTGGAGGTGTCGAAAAAACCAGAATATCGGCCCGTGATTCATTCGGCCGCTGATCGAAGGGTCCCGGTGGAAGGACGTCGTTCCCACAGCAGAGGCGACCACCAATCGTCCTTACCGGATTCGCCGGATCGTATTCGAAAACGTCCGGCTTCTCAGTGCTGGGTGGGTTTGGGCTGAGATTGCCGTCACCTTCGATGCTATTCGCGCCGTCCTGTGAATGCAGGTAGTATCGCGTCAACTGTTGGCGCTGCAACGGGAACTCCCTTTCGTCACGCCAGACGTTTTCACCCATAATGAAAATTCGGACCGGGGTGTCGTCGGCGAACTCGTTGGAGACTCCCTTTAGTGAGTAGTCTGACCAGTCGAGTATGGTTTCCGTCATATCCAATACAGCCTGCTTCCCGAAGGTAATATCACCGATTTTGCCTTCGGGGGAGGTAGCTGCATGTGCCCAAGGTCCAATCAGTAAGCGCTGTGCCAGTTGGGCTTCCTCAGTTTTGGCTTGTGCTCTTAGCCCGACATAGTTCTTTATCGAACCCTTTAGGAAGATGTCGTGCCAGCCTCCTCCATGAAGTCCCTTAACTGTGAGTTCCGGATAGTGTTCCCAGATCTTCCAGGGCTTCCAATACGAGTCGTCGGTTTCGTGGATGACCCAATCGCGCAAATAAGGAGCGACTTTCTCCATCGGAGGTGGATCGAGCACCTGATATCCATCGACAGGGAGTCGAAGAACCCACTCACCTGGACGAGCCTCGCTGTGGACCATTCGTTGCAGGGTATCTTTGGCCAGGCCGGTAGTCCATGAGTCAGCGAACCACTGCATGAGTGCACCGCTCTGGTAAGTCCATCCATCGTAGTATTCGGCCGCAGTCACGTAAGGGAAGATTGCTGCCAGATGCGGCGGTTTGCCGATTGCCGCAAGCATCTGAGTCGCTCCGACATAGGATCCACCATACATTCCCACATCGCCGTTGGATCCAGGCAGTCCGGCCGCCCACTCGACAGTGTCGTACCCGTCCTCAGTTTCATGCCTGAAGGGGTAGAATTGACCTTCCGATGCGTAGCGACCGCGGGTATCCTGGACGACCACGATATAGCCGTGCGAAGCCAGCTCCCGAGCCGTCCCGACACCGCCTTTGCGATTGTACGGCGTCCGCTGGAGCAGTACCGGGAATTCTCCCTGAGCATCCGGCCGGTAAACGTCCGACACGAGTTCAATTCCGTCGCGCATTGCGGCACGCACATCGAGTTCTTCGGTGATGCTGTAAGCGCCCTCCGCGAGAAGTGGAAATGGCAAGATTAGAAGGAAAAGAAACTCGGGAAGAAGGGTTCGAATGCTGAGTCTGTCCATGGTTAACTCCTGATTTCTGAAGAAGACACAAGTATAGGGCAGAGTCGAGTCGGTCGCGAGTACGCTGTTAGCCAGGTTGCCGATTGCGCGGGGTTCTGAGACCAATTTGACTCTTTATCTGCAGGTAAATATACTTAACTCAACTGTTCTGCAATTATCAATTTACTAATGCGGCGCGGGCTCTGCAGCCTTCTTTCGAAGGATCACGTCTTGAAGAGGCAGACTCGTGGCGACGCGACAACGGGAGGGGCAGATGAAGAAGATTGTCTTGGGTTTATTGTTTTTGGTTGCACTCTTTTGTCTGAGTGGCCCAGCCTTTGCTCAATTGAAGTTCGGAACCGATTTTACGGCTAGTGACGCGGTCTGGTCGGTAACCCACGTGAAAGTCAAATCGAACATGATTCCCTACTATCTCGAGGGCATTCGAGAGACCTGGGTTACCGGAAATGAGGTGGCGAAAGAACTCGAGCAGATTGAGGACTATGCCATCTACTCAAGCCTATTGAGCGATGGTGGCGACTATAACCTCACCTTGATTGTTGAGTTCAAAGACCTTGCGCAGTACGACAGCGGGCGAAAGAACTTCAAGCAGTTTGAAGAGGCTTGGCTCAAGAAGATCTCCGAAGAAAAGCGCGAGGCGATCGTCAAGAATTACCCCGAAATGCGTACCATCGTGGGTGAGTATCTGTTACGGAAAATT
>JAUVSF010000737.1 GCA_030597245.1 Acidobacteriota bacterium | reverse complement strand
TCCGTGGAAGCCTCCACCAAAAATCACGGCTACAGTAACCTGGTTCTCTTTGGGCCCTCGGTGGTTTGAGCAGATTCGGGTCAGTTCATGAACCAGAGTTTCAAAGCAAAGATCAGGATCGTAACGGTCACCACAGTTTTTACCCAACTGTGCCCCTTGAGAACCGTCAGGTGAGCGCCGATCTGTCCTCCGATCGTGGTTCCGATCCCCAGGGCTACTCCAGGTAACCACTCCACCTGGCCGTTCCAGGCAAAGAGAGCAAGGGAAAGAAACATGAAAACGAGTATGCAAAGGACCTTCACAGCATTGCCCCGAACCAGGTCGAGGCCGGCCATGGTTGTGACCGCCAGGATCAGGAAACCGACTCCGGCCTGTACAAATCCTCCATAGAGCCCTATGCAGAAGAAGGCAAGGAACACGAAAGGCCCTCCCCCGTTTTCCAACGACGTCTCGGTCTCGGAAACCACTCGGCTCCTCTTCTTGATCGGATCCCAGAGTGTCCAGAGCGTCAAAATGACCATCAAAGCAGCGAGTATTCGCTGGAATGCGGCATCACCCACTTGGAAGGCGATCCAGACTCCAAGGATAGAACCGGCTGCCGCCGGGAGCGCTGCCCAAAGGAGTGAACGCCAGGTTACAACCCGATAACGATGGAACTTCCAGACGGCGCCAATGTTCTGCAGCAGGATTCCGACGCGGTTGGTTCCGTTGGCCGTGATCGCTGGAAGTCCAAGGAAAATCAGAATCGGGAGGGTGAGGAAAGAACCCCCGCCTGCAACCACATTGAGGGTGCCCGCAACAATGCCGGCAAGGAAAAGTACCAAGTACGCGAAAGGGTCAGTCATCTCTCTCCACTACCCAACCTCAAAATGCTCTGTTCTTCTTTTCTCTGGCGTGGATAATTAGAACATTAAGAGCAAAAGTGAGAAAGTCATGCTTGTGCTCTTGATGGGTGTTTTGGAAGTGCAGATGCAGGTTGAAGGGAGCTTGGCAAGACTTCAACCGATTTGGCGCCGTGGGTAGTCTGAGAATTGAAGGAGACTAGAATGGGCTTAGAGTTACGGTATACGGCTGAGTTGCCGGAGAACAAGTCGGTTCCGATTGGCTGTATAGGTGCAGGTTTCATCATGAGTGACTGCCACTTGGTTGCCTATCGGGAAGCCGGGTTCAATCCTGTGGCCATCACCGCGATCGACCTCAATCAGGCTGACGAAGCTGCGGAGAGACACAGCATTAAGCGGGTTCACGATTCAGTCGACCAGTTGCTGGCCGATAACGAGGTGGAAGTGCTGGACGTGGCCGTGCCTCCGGATGTCGAATTGGAGATTGTCGCTAAAGCCGTCGAGCACAACGATCACATCCGCGGAATCCTCGCTCAGAAACCGCTGGGCATCAATGTAGCTCAGGCCAAAGAAATCGTCCGCCTGTGCGGAGACGCGGGAGTTGTCCTGGCAGTCAACCAGAACATGCGCTACGACCATTCGGTTAGAGCGTGCCAGGATCTTCTCAGTAGAGGGGCACTCGGGGACCCGGTCCTGGCCACGATTGATATGCGGGCTATCCCTCATTGGATGCCGTGGCAGGAACGGTTGGGTTGGTGCACATTACGGATTATGTCGATTCACCATTTGGATACTTTCAGGTTCTGGTTCGGCGATCCAGATCGGATCTTTGCCAGTACCCGCCCGGACCCTCGTACACGCTTTCAACACAGCGATGGAATCTGTCTGTACATTCTCGAATACGACGATACCGGCCTGAGAGCGAGTTCCTGGGATGACGTTTGGGCAGGACCCGTTCGAGAAGGTGCCGGGGAGGATATCTCTATCAGGTGGAGAGTCGAGGGAACTCGGGGCTTGGCCCGAGGTACTATCGGCTGGCCAGGCTACCCGGTGAGAACGCCAAGCACACTGGATTTCACAACCATTGACGACGAGGGTAAGTGGCATAGTCCACGCTGGGATCGAGTCTGGTTTCCCGATGCTTTTGTTGGTCCGATGGCCGACTTGCTGGTCGCGCTGGAAACGGGACGGGAACCGACCATTTCGGGTCGAGACAATGTACGAACGATGGCTCTCGTTGAAGCAGCATACGAATCGGCTGCATCACATACGGCGGTGA
>JAUVSF010000567.1 GCA_030597245.1 Acidobacteriota bacterium | reverse complement strand
GATGCCGGACGTGTCGCGCCGTAGCTCGGAGAGCGAAGGCGGATGCCGGATGCCGGATGCCGGATGCCGGATGCCGGATGCCGGATGCCGGATGCCGTTAAGATTGTCACGTTCGTGGGGGTGACATTTTCTAGGTGGTCTTGGTGGTGAATCCCACAGTTGAGGAATCGCACGTAAGGATCTCTTTTGGGCGGGTGTTCGATTACGATTACGAGCATCCTCCTTCGCTAAAGCTATGGAGGACAGGCGGAGCACGAGCAAAGATACCACGTCCTGGGCCTCAAGCCCATGTTCCCGGTTTTACCCCGATTACCGATTACCGATCACCGATTACCGATTACCGATTACCGATTACCGAATTATTATTGTACTTGACAGACTCGACCAAGCAGCGTACACTTGCAATACTACTATGTCTATAGAATTAGTCGGGTTTATGATTGTACGACTTCGGAAACAGACTCTTCCAACTCTGTATTCCAAATCTTCATGTCGCAGCTGACAAACATTTCCGACGGTCTCGTCCGGGAACATCAGTTCTCGATCCCAATTAACTCTCTTACCAAAATGCAACCCATGTGGAGGTGCGGTCGAAAGGATCGTGATAGAGCGATGAAGAATAAGAAAGTACTTAATGCTGTTCAATTGATAGAGCTGAATCATGAGAAAGTGACTAATGCTGTTCGCTTGATTGAATGGTGTCTGGAAACCTTCGGAGAAAGAGTCAAACTGGCCACATGCTTCGATGCCGAGGGAATGGTTCTCCTTGACTTGATCAGTCAATTGCCCGAAAAACCAAGAGTTTTCACCTTGGATACCGGGAGACTCCCTCCCGAAACCTACGAACTCTGGGAACAGGCTCAGTCGCGCTATGGTATTCCGATAGAAGGGTACTCACCCAAAACGAAAGAGGTTGAGGATATGGTCAAGAATCATGGAATCAATCTCTTCTATGACAGTCCGGAAAAGCGGAAACTCTGTTGCAGCGTTCGTAAGGTCAACCCACTCCACAGAGCGCTGGAGGGGGTCGATGCGTGGATCGCGGGTTTACGGAGAGGGCAGTCCACCTTTCGAGCCGTCGTGCAACCGATTTCGGCAGCGGACAAAGAAGGCCGAACCAAGGTATGCCCGCTCGCCGACTGGTCAACGGACGACGTTTGGGATTACATCAACGCTAAGAACGTCCCCTATAACAGGCTTCATGAAGAGGGGTACCCAAGTATCGGATGTGCTCCTTGCACCCGAGCAACCGAGGCTGGTGAGCACATGCGCGCCGGCCGATGGTGGTGGGAAAGCGACAATATGAAGGAGTGTGGTCTCCATGTCTAATCTCGAGAAACGATCGAAAGCAGAGCTAATCAAGGAGTCAAGCCAGGGGCTTCGAGGAAACATCGCACAGGAACTCGAGGAACCGACGGAGATCTTCTCCAAGGACAGCGTCCAGATCCTGAAGTTTCACGGCATGTATCAGTGTGATGACCGAGACCTGCGCCGTGAACGGCAGAAGGCGGGAAAGGGCAAAGCTTATCAGTTCATGGTTCGAATCAAGAATCCTGGAGGAGGTCGCCTTTCGCCGGAACAGTGGCTGGCCGTGGATGAAATTTCGGAACGTCATGGCGACGGGACAATTCGGATCACAACCCGTCAAGGCCTCCAGTTCTACGGAATCGGGAAAGACAATCTCAGGGCGGTTATTCAGCTCCTGGACAGTCAGAAACTTACGACCTTCGGCGCCTGTGGGGACGGCACAAGAAACGTCATGGCCTGCCCTGCTTCAGCAATCCGATCCGGTTCCGCTTTCAATGGCCAGGAATGGGCAGACAGAATTGCTGACCGACTCTCCTACCAGACAACCGCCTACTATGACATCTGGCTCGATGGCGAAAAGATCACCCAGAGTGAAGAACCTCTTTACGGGGATTCTTACCTTCCAAGGAAGTTCAAAATCGCCATTGCCGACCCTCATGACAATTGCGTCGAGATTCTGACCAACGACATTGGTATCTTGCCTGCGATGCACGGGGACCACCTGGAAGGCTTCCACGTGATGGTGGGAGGGGGAATGGGCGCTACACACCGAAAAGCTGAGACATTTCCGAGACTGGCCGAGCCATTGACATTCGTTGAACCGTCGCAATTAGTGAATACGATCATCGCCATCCTCACAACGCAGCGCGACCTCGGAAACAGGGCCGACCGAAGACAGGCGCGAATGAAGTACCTGGTAGAGGAGTTGGGGATTGAAGGCTTCCGCCAGGAAGTGGAAGCTCGCCTCGGTGGCCGCCTTCCTAATACCAGGCCTTTCCCTATCAATCACGGCGAATTCCACCATGGCTGGCATGCTCAAAGAGAAACCGGTCACTACTATTTCGGTCTGTTTGTTGAAAACGGCCGCATAGCCGATCTTCCGGAGAGGCGGCTTAGAACCGGTCTCCGAGAAGCGGTGAAGCGCTTCCGACCCAATATTCTCCTGACCCCCAATCAGGATTTGATTTTGAGTGATGTTCCGGCCGAGAAGATTCACCTGCTCTATGCGCTGCTCGAAGAGTACGGTGTGTTGGGTGAACAGGGTACTTCCCGACTTCGCTCAGGCAGCATGGCGTGCCCTGCCCTACCCACCTGTGGTTTGGCGATCGCCGAAGCAGAACGTTATCTGCCAAACCTGATAACCGAACTGGAACAAATGGGGTATGGGAACGAGGAAATCCAAATGAGAATATCCGGCTGCCCCAACTCTTGCTCAAGACCCCCTGTAGCGGAACTGGGATTTGTGGGAAAGAGTGTGAACGCGTATGCGGTCTTCGTGGGTGGCAGTCTTTCGGGCGCTCGGCTCGCTAAACTCCTCCTGGAAAGTGTTAGCTCGGAGGAACTGCCCAGCCTTGTCGCCAGACTGATCGACATCTTTCGGAGTGAACGTCAAGACGGTGAGAGTTTCGGAGATACGACTCACCGGCTGGGCCCAGAACGAATCCAGGAAATGCTTGAGGCACTCGGAAAAACCCAGGACGAAGGCCGGCCCGTCCCGTCCACAGCCGAGACTGCTCAAGGGTAGCGCTCGGGTCTTGGGTCTTGGGTCTTGGGTCTTGTAAGGATCCTCCTCCTTTTTGTGTGAGGCTTGTCAAGTCAGAAGTGAATGAGAATCCGAATCCCGATGCGTAAGCCCCTGTCTTTTCAGACTTTGCGTCTGGACGTGAAACAAATTGATCTCACGCAAAGCCCGCCGAGTTCGGGGAAGTCCTATTCGAGCACGAGAACGCGACAGTGGGACCCCGATCACCGATTACCGATCACCGATTACCGTTTACCGATGACCGTTCACCGATCACCCCCTCCCCTCAGGGAACCACCCAGTTACCACTGCGCACTTCGAGTTGAGTATCATCAAGGTAAACGGCCCTACCCGCACCTCCTTCGCGGAAATCGGTGACTATGTCTACATGCTGGGCCGAGAGATTCAGGATTCCTGCTTTGGCCAACTCTTCACATTT
>JAUVSF010000467.1 GCA_030597245.1 Acidobacteriota bacterium | reverse complement strand
CTGAGTGCTGTGAAGCCAGTACTTCAGTAACAAGAGGAAGATTTCCGAAAAAAGGAGCGAACAAATGCCAGGACGTAACAAAACAGGACCTGAGGGAAAAGGATCTAGAACTGGTAGGGACCTTGGACCTTGTGGGGACGAAAGCAGATCGACTCAGGAAAAGCCTGAAACCTCTGATCAGCAATTTGGACGTCGCCCGCGGGGAATGGGCCGTGGCGGAGGCCAAAGAAGGGGCCGCGGTCAGGGCCGGCAGTAAACAGAGCTTGCCGGGCCGGAGAAAGTTGAAGACGATCCAAACGGAGTTTCACGCAACAGACTCCGAATAGGCGAGTTATGAGAATTGCCATAGCTAGTGGTAAAGGGGGTACCGGCAAGACAACCTTAGCCACAAATCTGGCCTTCCTGGCATCAGAAGAAGGCCAGAACGTTACCTATCTGGACTGTGATGTGGAGGAACCCAACGGGCATCTGTTTCTTCGGCCACTGATTAACGAGCGACGGCCGATCGGCGGCTTGATTCCAAAAGTGGATGCTGAGAAGTGCATCCTCTGCGATCAGTGCGAGGAGATCTGTCAGTTCAATGCGATTGTCTGCATGGGTGAGCAGGTCCGCGTCTATCCTGAGCTGTGTCATTCGTGTGGTGGGTGCTCCCTCGTCTGTCCAGTCAGTGCCATCACCGAGGTCGTTCAGGAAATGGGGCAACTGGAAATCGGCCAGGCAGGGACGCTTCATTTTGTGAGTGGATTGCTCAATATCGGTGAGGTGAAGAGTCCTCCGTTGATCAGTGCAGTCAAGAAGGCAGCTCCAAAGTCAGAGCTTGAGATTCTGGATGCGCCGCCAGGGACCTCGTGCCCGGTTATAGAAAGCATTCGAGGGTGTGAGTTCGTGCTGCTGATTACCGAGCCAACACCTTTTGGGCTCAGCGATCTGATACTTGCGGTTGAAATGGTTAAAGCTCTGAAGCTCCCGTTTGGAGTCGTCGTGAATCGAGCAGGTCTGGGTGACAACGGTGTCTTGACACATTGCCATGAGAAAGGAATCAAAGTACTGGCCCAGATTCCTGAAGATCGCAGGATTGCCGAAGCTTACTCACGTGGCAGCTTGATTTGCGAAGCCCTCCCCGAGTATCGCCCGTTGTTCAGAGGTTTGCTCGGTGAACTAATGAACGGAGGCGGTACCGGGTGAGCGAACCCCCTCAGTTCCCTTGGAGACCGCCCTTGAAGACAGAGGTTGAAGCGAGAAATCTGAATTGAGCTTCTAATCGAGATTTTCGGAATGAAAGAACTGGTTGTCATTAGTGGAAAAGGGGGAACTGGAAAAACCTCAATTGTGGGCGCATTCGCCACTCTTGCGGAGAAGGCTGTTCTGGCAGATTGCGATGTCGATGCCCCTGATCTCGCCATCATCATGAGCCCTTTCACGCTGAGACGGGAGTCCTTTTCAGGTGGTTCCAGAGCGAGAATCAAGACTTCAACCTGCGCCGGCTGCGGAACCTGCAGGGAGGTCTGCCGCTTTGGAGCAATATCCCATGAAGGACCAGGGAATGAAATTGTTGAAAAAACCTTCAAAGTGGATCCTATCGCCTGCGAGGGCTGTGGAGTCTGCAGCTATTTCTGTCCCACGGGAGCTCTCATCTTCAGGCCTGCCATTAACGGCGAATGGTTTATATCGAGTACACGGGTTGGACCAATGGTTCATGCCAAACTCGGGGTCGCTGAGGAGAACTCGGGAAAATTGGTTAACCTGGTACGAGCGCAGGCGAGGAAAATAGCGGGGGAAGAAGACCTGGATCTGATTCTTGTTGACGGACCGCCCGGGATCGGTTGTCCCGTCATCGCCTCGATCACCGGATCGGATTTGGTGTTGGTGGTAACCGAACCCACCCTGAGTGGTCTGCACGACTTCTCACGCGTAGCCGACCTCACCGAGCACTTTGGCATCGAAACACTCTTGCTAATCAACAAATGGGATCTGAACGAGGAACTCACCTCGAAGCTCGAAGGATTGGCGCAACGCCTAAACGTTCGAGTCGTAGGAAGGGTTTGTTACGACAAGGCGATCACCGAAGCTCAAATCAGAAAACAGTCAATAGTCGAATACCAAAACGATGGTGCTGCCTTGGAGATCAGAGACACCTGGGCTGAAGTTTCGAGAGCCCTTGCCCGGCAGAACTCCGTCCAACTCGATAGGCCCTCTTCGTTGGCCCTGCAAGGTGAACAGACCCAATTCCCAATTCCCAAATCCCAATTCCCAAATCCCAACTAAATCCAAACTCCCTTGTAGGAACGATCCAACCTATCAGCAACTTGATGATTGAATTCAATGTTCTGGAGTCGGCACGAGTGCCCTCGTTCAGCCTCCACCGAAGTAAGTCAGGGAATTGTAACAACTAATGTAGAGATCTATCGATCAGTTCCGAGTCGCGGGAATCGCCTCTGTAAGGCGCCTCAGTTGGGGGATTCACCACGAAGTCACAAAACCACTAGAACCTTCTTGTGCCTTAGTGATTTCGTGGTTAACATCCGCCAGCCCCAGGGTCAAATGGCATAATTGTCCAAGCCCTGACGTTGACATGATCCCCTCGGAACCGCTACATCCGAACCAATTCGACCCGGCGGTTTTGCTGCCGCCCTTCCGGAGAGTCGTTCGGTGCCACTGCGCGGGTAGGCCCGAGGCCCATACTTCTGAGCCGCTCTTCACGGATGCCGAAGCTGCCGATCAGATAGGCTTTCACCGCAGCCGCCCGATCGCTCGACAACTCCATGTTCATGTCGAAACCACCTTCATCGTCCGTATGGCCTTCAATGAGGAGATTAAGCTCGCTATGCTGCTGCATCATCGTACCGATTTCCGTAAGGACCGGTGCCGACTCAGCCCTGATATTAGCGGAGCCGGTGTCAAAGAAGATGTTATTAACTGCCACCCGACCATCGGCCAGGAGTGCGTCGTAGAGGTCCTTTCCTCCCGCAGCAATGCGAATGTTCGCGATATAGGTCAGCTTCTCAGGAGCCCTGGGCTCGAGGAAAAAATAGACCTTATCGCTACGCCCCAGTGAAGTCGTAGGCACGTTTCCGACCCGGTTCTCACCGATAAACATCTTGGCGTGGGCACCATCCACCATAATTCGTACGGGGACGATTTCCTGGGACGGCCGGGGATCAGCTGTGACAGAGACCTGCCGGCCCTGTTTTCCCCAGATGCCTGAGCCATTCCGATGACCGGCATTGAAGTATTGCTCTTCGTAGGCATGCGCCCAGGCCCAGCCGAAATTCGGGGGTTCGATTAGCGCAACGCTCACACCGGAAACTCCAGCGGCATCATACATTTCGAACTCGATCGTGAACTGTTCCGGCATCGTTTCCGGAAGTTGAATCGCGAAGCGGCTCTCTTTGGAGTCTGCACGCAAGAAGGCCTTCCCCTGCCAGGTTACCACCTGCATGTTTCCTTGAATGAACTCAAGTTGACGGGGAAAATCACCCTGGTTTTCACCGGAAAAGTCCGCTTCAAACAATACACGTTCCCCTGGTTCGAAGTCATAGTTCGATCCAGAGGTGGGAACTGCCTTGGGAGCTTCGGGAACCTGAGAGGCTTCAGTCGTCTGACCCGGGACTTTGGAGGGATCGGAAATCGGTTGCCCTTTGCTGTCAGTGAGAACGGTACCCTTCTCATCCGTCAGAACGAGTTGGTCGCCTTCGCTTTCGGCTTTCTTAATACATTCCAGATCGTTGAAAACACAGCGTACCGCCTTGCGAGTCAGTTGCTCCGCCTGATTTGCTGACTCCCGTTCAGCCCCTCGCTTGACCGCATCCGTTATGGATCCGAATTGGGCATGGACAAGCCCCGAACCCAGACTCGCCACCAAAGCTAAGCTCACTGAAAACGCAATTTTTCGTAGATTCATGATCACCTCCCAGGCCGGGTTGGTCCACTGCCGCGGTAAGCGGATTGTTCCCGAACTGGATCTTGGATCAGTTCTGGAATTTCGTTTTCAATCCGCCGCGGTAAAATGGCCCACTTCCGACAACCAATTAAGACTGATGTGACTCAGTAGACTAGTTTAAATAATTATCTAACATAATAGTTATTTTGCCTAAGTTGTCAACAGCTTTTTCGAAATTGAGTTCGGCTTGGTACGACCGGCCCAATCCTACAGGGTGCGTTGCCCAAAAAGGCATCGCACCCAAATCCGAAATTCGAAACAAATCTCAAGCTCGAATATCTAATGACTGAAACAGGCTTTCGCTGATAAGCTATTTAGAAACAGTCACTTTAAGTCGTTTAGACCTTAGACCTTCTGATTTCGTGCTTGTTTCG
>JAUVSF010000384.1 GCA_030597245.1 Acidobacteriota bacterium | reverse complement strand
GCCTCCTATGCGAACGTGCGCCGCTTCCTGACAGAGAAATCCCTTCCTCCCAAAGACGCGGTACGGTTCGTAGAACTGATCAATTACTTCTCCTACGACTATACCGGACCGGTTGGTGATGTGCCTTTTGCTGTACACATAGACACCGCGACTGCACCCTGGAACGAATCTCACCAGCTGGTTCGATTTGGCTTGAAAGGGAAGGAACTGGAACTCGGCGAGAGGGAACCTGCCAACCTTGTATTCCTCCTTGATGTGTCTGGCTCGATGCAGCCGGCTAACAAGTTGCCACTTCTGCGGCGGGCCTTCAGATTGCTGGTCGAGCAACTCGACGAGCGTGACAAAGTCGCAATCGTAGTCTATGCGGGAGCCTCAGGTTTGGTGCTTCCTTCTACGCTCTGTTCGGAGAAAGAGACGATTCAGCAGGCGATTGAGAAGCTTGACGCCGGGGGTTCCACAAACGGGGGTGCCGGGATTGCTCTCGCCTACAAGACGGCGGAAGAGAATTTCGTAAAAGGCGGCATCAACCGCGTGATCCTGGCAACAGATGGCGACTTCAACGTCGGGACGACGAATCAAGGGGATTTGACCCGTTTAATCGAGCAGAAAGCCGAGTCAGGAGTGTTCCTTACGGTACTGGGCTTTGGCATGGGCAATTACAAGGATTCCACGCTTGAAAAGCTCGCTGATCGCGGAAATGGGAACTACGCCTACATCGACACGATTCAGGAGGCGAAAAAGGTCCTTGTCGAATCGATCGGAGGAACGCTAGTCACAATCGCGAAAGATGTGAAGGTGCAAGTGGAGTTCAACCCGGCCGAAATCGCGGCTTATCGCTTGATCGGCTATGAGAATCGCCTGCTTCGAAATCAAGACTTCAATGATGATCGAATAGATGCTGGTGAAATAGGTGCCGGCCATACGGTCACGGTGCTCTACGAGCTTATTCCTGCCGGCCGGCAAATCGGAGGTGCCGATGTGGATCCTCTCAAGTACCAGGTGGAGCGAGATTTGAGCTCCTCTGCGAAATCTGAAGAGCTGCTGACATTGAAGTTACGATACAAGGAGCCCGCTGGAAGCCAGAGCAAGCTGCTTCAGTTTCCGGTTCAAAAAACAGCAAAATCTTTTGAGGCGGCTGAACAGAGCTTGCGGTTCGCGGCAGCTGTGGCGGCTTTTGGAATGCTGTTGAGAGACTCGGAGCACAAAGGCGATTCCACCTATGAGAAGGTCATCTCGATCGCTGAGAAGAGTTCGGGAGAGGATCGTGGCGGTTATCGGTCCGAGTTTGTCCGGATGGTGAAGCGGGCGAAGGCCTTGCAGGATCTGGAGAACCTGGAACCCTGATTGTAAGCTCGAAGCTCGAAGCACGAAATCCGAAACAAATCTCAAGCCTGGATAACTTTGGATTCAATTGGGAATTGGTTCTTGGGATTTGGGACTTGAGCAGGGGGGCGATTTCGGCAACACGCCCCTCAAGCCCCAGGCTCCAAGGTCTGTTAGCCAAGAACCGGCCCGAGAGCTTCTTTGATGATTTCGGTCCACTTGAGGTAACCCGCTCTGTTCAGATGCAGCTCGTCTTCCCGAAACAGGTCGGGATTCGGTTTTCCGTCGCTTCCCAGATAGTGACTGGAGGTCGAGATGAAGTAGGCGTTGGGATCTTCATCACAGAGAGTTTTCAAGACACGGTTAGCTTCGCGAATCTGTGGCCAGGAACCCCAGCGGCTGTCGGTTGGTGTGATCTCGATGTAAAAGACGGGCGTCACGGGATACTTCTCGCGAACCACATCTAAGATGTATCTGAACAACCGGCCAACCTCCTCCGGTGATTTGTCGTTTTCGGATCCTGAGATGTCGTTTGCAACGAACATGACCAGCGCTCTGAACTTGTGAGGATAAATGAGTCTCTTTGTGTACCACGCTACATCGGAAAGTTTCGAACCCCCGAACCCCCGCTGAATGACAGGATAGGGGGCCATATCTTCTTTGATTGTTGACCAGAGCAAGATACTCGAACTTCCCACGAAAAGAATCGAGTCATCAGGGTAAGTTTCGGTCTGGTCCAGTGCCTCAAAGGCCTGAATGTCCTTTTCCCACTTCTCAACGTCGGATCGGTACTGCTCGATCTGAGATCCGTAGATAAGCAAGAACGTGAACAGAACAGGAACAGTGTTGATCAGTCTTCTCATGGCAACCTTCTGAGTTGTATTCTCCGTTTAGTGAGACTCTAACCGACCAGCGAAATTTACCTCATACGGAGCCTCCGGTCCAGCCGGCTACCAGATGGAACGAATCGGATACTGGACGATGAGTTCGTCGGGTGTCAACAAGGTCAGCCCGTTGACGATCGCCTGACAGACCAGCATTCTATCGAAGGGGTCTCGGTGAAGGTGCGGGAGGCGCGGCAACTGGAGAGCGGCAATCTCATCGAGTACCAACTGCTGGATTCCGTGAGACTTCCTCTGTTCCGGAATGAAGCGATCGACCGGTCCTGGTAGCGGCAATCGTCCGAGTGCATTCTTGACTGAGATCTCCCAGGCAGAAACCGACGAGAAGTAGACCTGGTTTGCCGGGTCCGAATGCAGTTCACGGGCCCGATTCGAGAGTTTCGGGTCGTCCGAAATGATCCACAAGAAAGTGCAGGTGTCGAGCAGAACCTTCATGCTCCCTCACCACTGAATGACTTCGTAAGCTCATCCGGAAGTGGCTCAAAGAACGAAGTGGGGATCTCAAACCGTCCTTTCGCGAGTCCGATTGGCCGCGGAACCGTTCGCTCCGGTTCAAGAGCTCGAATCTCAGCAACAGGAACGTTTCGTTTGCAGAGAATGACCGTTTCGCCCTGGGCGATCCGTTTGAGATAGGAAGAAAGGTGGGTCTTGGCTTCATGCATATTTAGTTTAATCACTAGTTTATTATAAAACTAGCAAGTGAACTAAGTCAAGATTTCGTCTGCGTTGAGTTGAGACAATTCAATCTTGGTGTCCTTGCCTTGATGGTGAATCCCGACCCGAGAGTCAGCTTGGACTGGTAGCGAAGTCACGAACCCTGTCTATTTCCTCGTCAGGACGAAAGAGTCCGCCTCGGTCCCATCCTTATCCGTAACAGCCACACTGAGGGCCGTAGTCGTCGCTTCAACCGTGGCCACCTGGTCCTGGCCGACCACTAGAATGGTGTAGTCGTTTCCTTTTTCGCCAGGATTGACTCGAGACAAGCGGTGGTGGTGGCCCGCGATGACCAGATCGACTCCTGCACGGTTTGCCAGTTCGGTCCACTTGTCCTTCTGGTCGTTCACCCATCCCCAGAACGGCCCATGCATCACAATGATGCGAAAGGGAGCCTGGGCCAGACGCTTGCTGGTCTCCACATGCGCCTCGAGCCAGGCGAACTCTCTTTCACGGTACGAGTCGAATCGATTGAGTCCCGCATAGACATTCTT
Source organism: Acidobacteriota bacterium (assembly GCA_030597245.1). Classification (GTDB taxonomy): domain Bacteria; phylum Acidobacteriota; class UBA6911; order RPQK01; family JAPXNP01; genus JAUWTT01. The sequence goes on along the minus strand of JAUVSF010000384.1, from coordinate 1,689 downwards.
GTCGTCAGTCTTGTCCTCGCCCGTGTCAAGAACAAGGAGGTGGATGGGGCCGGCATCCACCGTGTAGTAGTACTTGCCGGTTGGTGTTGGAACGTAGTCGTACAAACTGCGGGCATAAGCTCCCCGCATATCGTGATTTCCTCTGGCGAAGATCAGTGGCTTACTGGATGCAAGGCGTTTAGAGATCGGACCCAGCCACTTCTCGAAAAGCTGTTCTTCGTTTTCCACCCAGCTCAAAGCGTCTCCGCCGTGTACAAGAAAATCTGTTTTTTCCCACTGCACCAAGTCGAGGTGGGCTTTCAAGCGTGTGACATCTTCGTGCTGCGTGTCGGTGATGAAACTGAAGGTGACCTTTTCTTCTGTCCTGTCGGGCGTCGTGAACGAGTAGGTGGGGCTTTCCACGGTGAGGCCCTTTTCGGACCAATAGGGTTTCAGTTTCACAACCCTGGTCGAGGCCACTTTGTAGGAGTAGGCTTTCCCAGGCATCAGTTCCGTAAGGCGGATGGCGTGGAGAATGCCGACCGGTAGCAGGCCATGCCGATTTGGTTCGGCGACAAACTCCAATGTTCCGGCAGTCCTCCCGAAGGTCACCTTCGAGTGACAGGGTGTGTCTGTTCTCCAGACCACTGTCATTCCGGTTTCCGAGGGAGCTACAAGGTAAGGTCCATCCAGGATGACGGGCCGAGTCTCGTGGACTCTATAGGGCTCGTCCTGAGCCTGGACTCCACCGATTACAAGAACCAGTACGAGAGAACAGGCCAGCACTAATCTAACCGCAAGTTTCCTCCCAAATGCCTTCATCGAGTTATTCCTCCAAGCGAGTGACACTATCGCAATGTGGGGATGAGATTCAACGATAGACTTCTTTGCGGTGCCCGATCTTCAGGATAATGATGATTAGCTTCTTCTGCGCCACACTGTAGAGAATTCGATATATCCCTACTCGAATTCTAAAGACGTCGTCATAACCGGAGAGTCTTCGTGAGCCTCTCGGAAACGGATCGATAGCTAAACTGAGGATTGCTTTCGCAACGCAGATCTGCTCATCCCGGGTCAGTTTCTTAATCTGCTTTTCGGCAGTGCGCGAGATCTCGAGGCTATATTTTGCCATTCAGTTTGAGCTCCGCGAGAATGTCCGCGAAGGGCCGAGTTTGTTCGTGCCGGATCTTTTTCAGGTCTTCGATGTCCTCAAGCTCCTCGAGTCGGTCAAGGAGCGCCTCCTGGATGAAATGGTTCATCACAATGCCACGGGTCTTACAGTATTCTTCAATAGCTTGCTTCAACGCCTCATCGATGCGCGCACTGATCTGAACTGTTCCCATAATCTCAACCTCTACGCACGATAGCGTATCATATTAATAGCTAGCGAATCATAGCATGCGAGGGTATGTTCCAACTCGGCCTCGAAATCTCTCCGTCTCACGGAGCTGGAGTTGGAGTTGGGGTAGAAGTCGGAGTTGGCGGAGGTGGGGTGAAAGTTGGAGTCGGAGTGGGCGTACTGGTTGAGGTCGGAGTCGGTGGAGGGGGGGTGAAAGTTGGAGTTGGTGGTGGTGGGGTGAAGGTTGGAGTCGAAGTCGGCGTCGGCGGAGGCGGAGTGAAAGTTGGAGTGGGCGGTGGTGGGGTGAAGGTTGGAGTCGAAGTCGGCGTCGGCGGCGGCGGAGTGAAAGTTGGCGTGGGCGGTGGTGGGGT
>JAUVSF010000351.1 GCA_030597245.1 Acidobacteriota bacterium | reverse complement strand
CGAATGACGAATGGGCGGAACCGAGAATTGGGTCTAACCACCAAATCACTAAAACACAAAGCAATCACTCTTCTCGTGCATTCGTGACTTCGTGGTTAATCCCTCCGTCCACAACGGTACCGATTACTGATCACCGATGACCGAGCCCCCAGTTCCGACAGGGCATTGCCCGGCACCCGTTTCACACTTCTTCCAGAAATCTGTCCAGGATTCCCGCTAGAGCTTCGGTACTTGTCTCATCCAGCTCGTAGCTGACACGAACCAGAGGTTTGTTGCAGTCGACCAGCCGCGCGAGGTCGAATGGGGTTCCAACGAGTACGACGTCGCAGGGCACGGCATTGATCGTCTCCTGCAGCTCTCGCACCTGGTTTTCCCCATATCCCATTGCTGGAAGAACTTCTTTCACATGAGGATACTTTTCGAATGTGCTCTTAATGGAACCCACGGCGTACGGTCTTGGATCCACGATCTCGAGAGCGCCAAACTTCTTCGCCGCAACGTGCCCCGCCCCAAACGACATGTCGCCGTGTGTTAGAGTCGGGCCATCCTCGACCACGAGAACCCGTTTCCCTTGGATTTGATCTGGTGTGGCTGTGGAAACCACGGAATCGGCTTGTATCAACTGCGCATCGGGATTCAGGGCTGCAACATTTCTTTTCACGATCTCGATATCCGATTGATTTGCACTGCCCGTCTTAGCCATGAGTACAACATTCGCCAGACGGACGTTTGTTTCGCCTGGGAAATAACGAACTTCATGTCCGGGCCTTAATGGATCAACGAGAACAATGTGCAGGTCGGATTTGAAAAAGGGTATGTCGTTGTTTCCGCCATCCCAAAGTACAATATCGGCTTCCCTCTCTGCTGCTCGAAGGATCTCTTCGTAGTCCACTCCCGCATAGACGATGTGTCCTTGCTGGATGTGCCCCTCGTACTCCTCAATCTCCTCGATCGTACACTCATGTCTTGACAGGTCTTCGATGGCGCCAAATCTTTGGCATCGCTGAGCCTGCAAGTCTCCATAAGGCATCGGATGGCGAACGACAACCACCGATTTGTCTCTATCCTTAAGTAGTTGAGCAATCCTTCTCGAAGTCTGGCTTTTCCCGCAACCCGTTCTTATGGCGCCCACAGATATGACAGGTTTCATCGACTGGATCTGAGTCGTGAAAGCCCCCATGAGTCTGAAATCTGCCCCGCAAGAGTTCACCAGCGATGCGCGATGCATTACTTCTTCATGCGAGACATCGCTGTAGGCAAAGACAACTTCATCCACGTTCAATTTCTCAATGAGATCCGGGAGCTCCGACTCGTCGTAAATTGGAATTCCCTGTGGATAGAGTGAACCGGACAGCTCGGGGGGGTAGGTGCGTCCCGCAATATTGGGAATCTGAAACGCAGTGAACGCGACTACCCGCTCATCGGGGTTATTCCTGAAGTAGACATTGAAGTTGTGGAAATCCCTTCCAGCAGCACCCATTATGATCACACTCTTGGCAGACATCAGTTACCTCCCCATTCTCCTTAGCTTGAACAACGGTAATATCGCGAGGACTTCACTTAAAACAGAAGACGATTCAAAGTTTCCATTTGGGATCCGATACGACAACGCTCTCACCTTGAAGATACGGGATCTATGCGTATGACTTCAACCGTAAGCTGTTCGCTTTCACAAAAGGATCCTTCAGCCCAAACGCTTGAGGCGGCTCTCAACATCGGCTCTGAACCTGTCGACATGTTGCAGAGTGTGCTCCGCCAGTGAAATGCTTTGATCAGTGACAACCGGCGTCAAGTCTATTGCATAGGTCAGGGCTATTTCCGTATCGATTGAGAGTGGATCAAAATAGGTGGCGTTGGCCAACCGTCGGCCGGCTGTTGCGAGGTCATAGCGTTTGCCCCCGGAGATTTGCGAATCGAACAAACCGACCAATGAAGCTGCGAGGTTGGGATAGGCCGAGACAGGGAGGAGCTCCTTGTCCTCATCCATCAGCCAGTCCAGATCTCGCCAGACTTCGCATCCCAGTACCCTTCGAGGGGCCTGTTCTGGATCTAAACGTCGCAAAGCCTCAATACTGCGAACCAGCACACCTACATGTGTTTCGTGTTTGTCCGCTGGATTGTGCAGATAAACGTATTCCGGCGTTGTTCTCTCGAGGAGGGTGAGAATGTCGTTGACCAAAGCAGTGTCCCTCGGATCTTTGACCCGGGCACTCGGATAGTCCAGCTGAATCTGCGCGGCATATTCGCCAAGACAGGCTGCTTTCTTCTGTTCGGCCATCCGAACTTCTCGCATCTCCTCGTCCGTATAGTCACCGTAGATACCGGTCCTGGCACTTCCGGCACCGCTTGTTACAACAACGCTCGACATCCAAAGCTCACTCATTCCAAAGCACTGGGAAATCCCGTGATAGGCCATGATTTCGGTGTCGTCCTGGTGGGCACAGATTGCCAGGTGAGTCGTCCGCGACAACGCTTTGGTCAGGTTTTCCGTGCCGTCGGGAATGAAGATGGTTGCTGTTGAATTATGGAGCTGCATAGTCTCTCCTCGACACCCATTCTAGGCTGATTGAACCGGCGGGGCTACCGATTGACCATGGGCTTGTTTACGTATTGCCACCAGCCGAATCAGGAGGCCCCAGGTTTGCCTGTAACTGACGGCACAACTCAGGGAATTGCCTCATGTCCTCAAAGATAGCGGCGCTTCCTGAATCGAGCAGTTTGTCTGGAAGCCCGGGTATTTGGTGGGTAGCACCAAGGAATCCCAACACCGTCATACCTGCTGCTTTAGCACCCTGGACACCAACCGGACTATCTTCAACGACGATGCACCGAGCCGGATCTGCTCCCATTTTCTCGGCGGCATAAAGGAACAGATCAGGATGGGGCTTCCCCCTCTTGACTTCAGTTGCGCTAAAAACATTGTCAGCAAAAAAGTCCGCCAAGCCGGTCAGCGCAAGACATCTTCTGATTCTCTCAGGCCGACTGCCGGAGGCGACACAAATCGGGGTGTTCATTCTCGACAGGATTTCTTTTACTCCCGGTATCGGCTGCAACTCATTCTCAAAGGCCTCCGCCACCTTAGCTCTTATCATCTTCACAAAATCTGGAGGCAGCTGGACGCCATTCCCCGCTGCAATCCTACCCCAGATTTCCTCTTCCTCAGAAAGCCCAAGGGCAACCTCGAGGTAGGCTTCGACCGTGATGTCACATCCGTAACGTGTTAGTTCCTCGGTCTCAACCCGCGAAGAAATACTTTCACTGTCGATCAGAACACCGTCGCAGTCGAAGATATGGAGTTCTACAGCTTCTTTCATAAATCCCTTCCAGTAAGTTCGATCCATCATAACCCACTGTCCAAGCTCGAAATTCGAAGCTCGAAACAAGATGGAGACATATCTTCCGCCGAATGGAACATCGTTTCACCAGTTTCGGTCTCGGGCACATAGAAACGGCAAGAATGTCGTCGATAGGAATTTGCTTTTTCGAGAGGCCGAGTTGATGTGAGCGGATAAGGCGAGTAAGGGTTAAAGAGAGCGGATCGGTTCAGTGGTGGGTTGGAGAATTTGCAGAAAAAAGGCTGCTTTGGGGTTCTCCGAGTGGGCTGGTTTGCGTCTCTTTCCGAGCGCGGCGTTGGAGTAGCGGCCATAATAACGCACCATCTGTTGGTGAGGATCGGGGATGTGCGAGGTCACCAGGGCGATCCAGTCCAAAGCATCCAGCGAACGGGTGAGTGCCTTGTTGGTGTGGGACGGGAAGCCATGGTTGGCTTTAGGCGCGCCGGGGCTACCTCCCCGGTCTCGACCCGCGAAGAAATGCTTTCACTGTCGATCAGTACACCGTCGCAATCGAAGATAATGAGTTCTATACCTTCGTTCATAGATTCCTTTCAGCAAGTCTGTTCCATCATAACCCAGTGGCGGGGCTCGAAATTCAAAGCTCGAAGCTCGAAGCAACAGAACCGATTTGCGATTTCCGAGCTGGGGAGAGTCCACGCAAAGACGCTAAGGTTTTGAGCGAACACCGCTCGTCCCACCACCACTTACTACTCACTACTCACTACTTACTGCTTACTCCGGGCCCACCGATAACGGATAACCGGTTCGTCGTTCGTCCCCCTTCGCTGAAGCTACGGAGGACAGGTTGTTCGTCCACCAAAAAGTCATAGTGCTTGTGTGAAACAGATTGGCTGAGGTCACTCGTCAAAAGGATGAAACTATGAGTCCATTCGATGCATGTCCGAAGTTAACAGTCCTCGCATTTGGGGGGAACGCTATCATCCGAAAGGGCCAGTTGTGAGATGTTTTGATGTCTGCATTGAGTATGCTATGATGCCATCATGCGTACCACTCTGACAATTGACGACCAGATCGCCGAAGAACTGAAGATGCTGGCTTTCGAGTCCGGAAGATCATTCAAAGAGGTGGTCAATGAGAGCCTACGCCGGGGACTCGCTTCGCGCCGGGCAGCCCCAAAGTCCCGTCCCTATCGCATGAAGCCGGTCTCGCTGGGAGGCCCGATGCCTGGAGTGAACTTGGACAAGGCGCTCCAACTGGCGGAGATACTCGAAGATGAGGGGATCCGGAGCAAGCTGGAACTGCGAAAATGATTATCATCGATGCGAACTTGCTGATTTACGCGATTGATCTGGATTCACCGCACCACAAGATCGCCAGCAGTTGGTTCGAGCGAATCCTGAACGGAAGCGAGCTGATCGGCCTACCCTGGATTGTCATGCTGGCATTTCTTCGTATTACGACTCGGGCCGGCGTCCTACAGAGGCCGATGGCCGTCGAGCAAGCGGTTGACTACTGCCAGTCGTGGGTGGATCTGGGTTCGGTTCGTTTCCTGGTTCCAGGAAGAAATCATTGGCCCATCTTCAGAAACCTCCTTCTCTCGGTTGGAACGGCAGGTAACCTGACGTCCGACGTTCATCTTGCTGCACTTGCTCTCGAGCACGGGTGCACTCTTTACTCAGCGGACAATGATTTCAAGCGCTTCCCCGGAATCACTCATGTGAATCCTCTTGCGGGCTCCCCGTCGATCTAGCCTGGAAAGGGACGCGGAGGCCGACGCCTGTTCAATGTGTCCGAGTTGATGCGCAACGTGCAATCCGGCTATGCCCGCTGGTTCAACCGCCGCTATCACCGCAAAGGGCGCTTTTGGGCCGACCGTTTCGGCTCGACCGAGTCGGAGAACCTCCAGGAAACCGCCTTCTACGTCGCATTGAACCCGGTTCGGGCGCATCTGGCTCGGTTGCCGGAGGAATGGCGCTACGGCTCTGCCTGGATGCGGAAGCACGGTCAGGACGACTGGCTCATGCCCCGTGAAGAGCTAATGGCTCACCCGGGAAGCGCCGAGGAGGCCGAACGACTCTACTGGACGAGGCTGTACTGGCGGGGAACTCAGCCGAGCAAGGAGAACGACGGGAGGATCCCGGTTGAGCTGGCCGAGAAGATGGAGCAGGAAAGCTTTCCACGCGGCTGCTACCTCCGGACGATTCCCGCTTTCAGTCGGGGCCGGGTCGTGGGGAGCCTGCCGGTGGTCCAACGGGCCCTGGAGGGTT
>JAUVSF010000205.1 GCA_030597245.1 Acidobacteriota bacterium | reverse complement strand
TCTGCCGGAGGGCGTTCTGGCGGACGTGAGTCGATTTCCACGGATCATACGTGTTCCATCAGCCAAGTGGTTCTGAGCCATGGAAGTTCCAGTAAATGTAACCGAAAGGATTAGAATGGTCAGACAAGATCTCTTCATCCTTGAATACTCCAGATAAGGCGATCAGATAACGGCTTACGTTTGCGATTCGCGGTACTTCGGTTCACAGTTTCACGGGGAAACCAGAAAGGGTTTCCTTTGATATAGGCTGATCACTTGACTGGCTTCATCCGTTCTCCTGTCGGCAATCAATGGACCAGTGCTTCTGCTCTCTCTCCGAAACGATGGTTGTTGATCGTCAAATCCGCAGTCACCACCTGACGTTCTTCCGAATCCCGCAGCCTTCTCAACAGAAAGGGGACTGCCACCCGGGTTTTGGGAGCGATCTTGAAAGACCGATTGGGATCGGAACAGGCCAATTCTGGAGGTAGCTTCAGTTCAACCTCGACATTTGCCTGTTTGAAGAGATGATTGCGAATGACCAACTCAATTTCGAACTCTTCGGATCCTTCGGGATAAGACTGGTAGGGGTAAAAATGACACCACCTGTAGTCCACTCCAAAGTTCGGATCAGGTTGATCAACCAGATGGGTCATGGTATCCCTGACTCGGTAAGCCCAGTCGAGGAATTCCTCCAGATCCGCCCGGCTTGGAGAGTATTCTTCAGTGTGAGAAGGGCAGACTATATCCGGCATATACTGCAGCATCTTCTTTGCGCACGTGATGAAGCCGCCATCGATCAGATATTCATTCTGAGGGACAACAGGACCGTTGCGTGTCTTCTCCCGATCCTCTTTTTTCCAGGTATTGTCACCGGTGAATAAGATCTTCTTACCGTCGATCACGGTGAACAGGCCCTGGTGGAACTCGGTCTGGCCCGGCATATGAAAGAATTCAAGGGTGTACTCCTCCCACCGGACCTTTTCTCCGTCCTTCAACACCCGGTCGGCCCGGATCGGAAATGGGAGCAAACAAGGTAATCGGTACCGCTCAGGGTTCCTGAGGATATCCACCATGTTTTCGAACACCCAGATTTCGGTGTCGTTATCCCGAAGGAGATCGTGAACTCGAATCATGTGATCGTCATGATAGTGACTGAAAGTAGCGATATCGATGTTCTCGATGTTGAACTGCTTCTTGAAAAGCTCCACCTGCTCCAAATCAGCGTAGCCATAGTCATAGAGAAGAGCTCGACCGCTCTCTGAAAGGATCGCATAGGTCGTCATACCGCCCAGAGGACTCCCGTCGGGTCCTCCGAGATGGACCAGATGTGGCAGGATCTTCCGCATTTGACCCATGGTCCGGTGCAATTCGTTCGGAATCAGCATTTCCCTCAGGTTGGCATATATCCGGCTGTTCTCAGCCATTGCCCGGTCCGGGTTAGGGATCGGTTCACCATGAGAGGGGAGCAGCAGCTTGGGTTTCTCTTCTCTGATCCGTTCAAAAGAGAGATCAGAGGCGTTGATTCCCTGGGTGAACCCATAATAATTCCAGTGAAGATCGTACCAGTTGTGTACTTTCCCTTCTCCTGCAATCAGATCTCCTGTGAAAACTACGGTCTGTTCGTCAACTTTCGTCACGTAAGAGACTGAATGATCAGTCGCGCCGGGAGTTTCGATCACTTTGAATTCGATGCCCTCCCACTGGAGGAGGTCACCATCCTCTACCCTTCCGTCAACCCGGATACTCTTTCGGATGGTGTTGAAATGCGAACGGAGGTTATAGTTCAGAAATACGCGGACCTCACTCCAGAATGACTCCACATTCTCGAAGAATGCTGTTTCCTTCTCAGGAACGATTACTTTGAAATCGTAATCGGTTAGATCGCACAGACCCTGAACCAGGTTTCTGTGATGGTGCGTGACCAGAACCTGATCAATACTGGATATTCCAAGGCTGGAGAGAACGTTGAGAACATCGCCGGTACCAAAATTGACGAGGACAGCGTTGTCATCCTGCGTGATGATATAGACATTACAGGAGTCTCGATAAAGAAACAGGTGAGGGCTCAACTGAATCAAGTCACCGGTTGGAGTGAAATCCCGGTCATGCGATCGATCTGGATCATGAAATACTTCACCAACGATTCTGACTTCAGGAGGAGGAATTCCCTGGCAGGCAATGAAAACTGCAGTGCAAATCAAACTGAGGAAAAATCTCACTTCAAGCTTCCGGGGCATTTCCAATTTCTTTAGCTTTTGTATTTCAATTTCGGGCACACCAGGATCTCAGTCAATGAAACTCAAGCGTCCAAAGCCGGCCGGGACATGGAAATTCTCATCGAAGGTAGGGGACCAGGCCAGGAACCGCCTTACGCTATCATCGCCGGGCCCGTCGCAGCGATAGAGATTGACCCTCCATTCCTGGCCGGCAGTGATTTCGTTGACTCCGAATGAAGCCACCGGTATGCGCATCTCACAGTCCCAGATTCTCGGTTCCTTACTGATTCTTGTCGAGTGCTCGAATCCGGAATTCCACGACGCATCATGAAACGGTTCCTTATCCAGGTCGATTGCCAGGTCGATCCAAAGGTTATTTGGAGCAACTTCGAATTCCCAGTAGACTTTCATTCTGTGAGGAAACGGGTTGATAAAGACTTCTACAACGTCGCGGTTCCAGAGCTCCCAATACTGTTGATCGGGATTTCCGTCGCTGAAGACATTCAATTCAGAGTAGGTAGAGCGGAATGCGAAATAGATATAGTGATTGCTCCACAGAACTGCGACTGAGGTTAGCGCTTCAGGATGTATGACCGACGGATCGTAAGAGGTATCAAACTCAACCCAACTGGCGTCTTTCCAGGGGGTTTTGGAAACATCTCCATCTGGAGAAAATTCTCTTTTTATGCTTCGAGCTTCAAGGTTCTGGTTATTGAAATATCTGACTTTGTTTTCCATGTTGATCCTGGCTGCTCCCCGAATAGAATATACGAAATGCAGGATGCGGAATACCGAAGGCAGCAGCCAGGAGACTTCCTGGATTTTCCGAATGAGTTCCCGACACCGTGCGGGCCAAGGATATAATAGCGATGATTATGCTGAAGGCTCTTTTCTGACCTCTTCTTGATGTTAGCTACCCTAAGGAGAATCCAATGTCCCAAATCTCAGACAAAGTTCAGTACAAGAGTTCACGCTCGGTGAAACCGACCTGCCCGCAAATCAGGCGCGGCAAGGAGGTCTACTACATCACCCGCAAGGAAATTGAAACCAAACTGGACTACACCGAAAAAGACCTGCTCAAACTGGTCCGTAAGGCCCTTACCGAACACGGGAAAAAACGGTATGAAATGCCGGCCAAAATCGGCCTCCATCCCATTCGCGACACCTTAATGCACGCCATGCCCGCCTTTGTGCCGAAGGCTGACGCCTGCGGAATCAAGTGGGCTTACTGTTTCCCCCAGAATCACAAATATAATCTCCTCCAGACCTCGGGCCTGATCATTCTCAACGACATTCAGACCGGCTGGCCCATTGCCATCATGGACGCCATCTGGATAACCGCCAAGCGCACCCCTCTCGTTTCCGCCTGCGCGGTGGAGAAGCTGGCACGCAGCGGGTCTGAAGAAGTCGGTATCCTGGGCTGCGGTGTCCAGGGCAGGGAGCACATTCCCGCGCTGGGTGAGGTTATGCCCAAGCTAAAGAAAGTAAAGGTCTTGGACAAGTTTCCGGAAGTAGCGAGAAAGCTGGTCAAGGACTACCAGAAGAAGTGTGAATGTGAGATTGTCATTGCAAAAAGTGTTGAAGAACTGGTACGAGATTCCGACGTAGTGGTTACGGCTACGGCTATCCTGCAGAAACCCAAGCCCAGCATAAAGGACAACTGGGTCAAGGAGGGCGCCCTCCTTCTGCCCATCGATTTCGATTCACTGTGGGAGTGGAAGACTATGAAGCGGTGCGACAAGTTCTTGGTAGACTCGCTCGACGAGATGAATTACTTCATGTCAGTTGGGTACCTTCCCCACGGTCTGCCGGAACTGCACGCCGAAATCGGCGAGGTCGTTGCAGGTATCAAACCGGGGCGGCAGAAGGAGAGCGAAACCATCATGGACATGAACATCGGCATGGGTGTTGAGGACGTGGTGATTGCAAGGGATATTCTCGACCGTGCTATAAAAAGGGAAGTCGGCCGGAAACTGCCGCTCTAGCTTCGAGGTCTTTTGTAAACGCGGATTGTGCAGAGTTAATCCTTGTGCCTACATGAGGCTGAAAGCCTTCACGATTTCCAATTCTTGATCATTCAATTTGTCAATTACGCGCACTTCAATCTGATAGTCACCAGAAGCCAAAGCAGAAAGACCGAATTGACGGCTAAGTACCACACGGCGGTCGGAAGAATAATGGACTGAGTCTCCATTCTCGTCGACGATCTCAACCAATTGCTTCCCCTTTTGGCTCAATCGATAAGTAACCTGGAGGTGCGGTTTGTCCGTAGCCTGGTCGATTTCGGCATTATAGACTTGGAAATAGAGAGTCAAAGGTGTCTTGGCGTTGAAACGGTTGGTTAGATTTGGCCGGACCTTTACATCTCCGAGCACGAACATCTCTTCCTGTTCCGGAGCCGTTTCAAGTACCTTGATGTAATTGGACAGAATAACCGAGCTTACAGCAAGCTTGGAAGCGGGGTGCTGCGGGGGGATTATAGCCTTCGTCACGAATCCGGTTTGCCCACTATTGAGATCGCGAACCGCCAATTCGAGTTTGTACCTTTTTGCTGGATCGAGGGGAAGGATTCTCTGGAAGATCGAGGACATCTTAAGACTTTCAGCCAGGTCTTCTTCCCGGACCAATGCCACGAGATCGTCATCAAATTCGTAAATGATCTGTTTCCCCATATCTGTCAACAATCCATACAGTGCAACTCTGGCGACTCTATGCTTCCTGTCCTTTTCGAAGGTGAGATCTTTGTGTTCGACCTGCACAGATATTGGTACCAGTACCTTTCGGTCATTCAATCGGAAGTAATCCAGTCGCATGAGAATTGGAAGAGTGGCGTAGTCAACCTGAACCTGAACCCACTGTTGCAGGTCTGTGTATTTGATAGGCTGTGGAGCCAGGGATTTCGAGTACACTTCATACCGGTAAAAGGGCATTTCCCTGTAACGCTGGCCCATCTCCGGGTAAAGATCTCTCCCCCCCGGTGCAAAAAAAGGTCGCTCTGCCCGGGTCCCCAACCCAAGTTCTTCCGCCCGAGTCATTCCTCCCCCCGGTTGGTATAACAGGGCGTCTTTATCTTCCGGCAGATGGACCATGCGATACTCCCCGGAATTGTCTTTATCAACGAATTCCAGAATAATATCGTCGCCGATCCCGTCAATGGTCCGATATCGCCACACTTCAAAAGGATAGGCTACTGTCTTTCCGCCGCCTTCAGTGTAGGGGCGGATATAGGAACCGCCGCTCGGGTGGGTTTCCTTCTCCGCAGGTGGTCCGTGAATAATGTAAATTCGCCCACGGTCGGTCTTCCACCCCGGCTTCCCGCTGAAGAAGAACTCATTTGAATACGCGATCCGCCGGTAATGCTCCTCTTTGACCTCATTGGCCGCCGTGCGCGGATTCGGGTCCCGCCGGAGCCAGAATTGCTCGATGAAACGCTCTCTTTCCTCAGGCGTCGAAAGGGTTTCAAAAACACTCCTTTCTTCACCCATGATGATGTAGACGACATCTTGGTTTAGCCATTTGTCGTAGTAATCGTCGATCTCCTCCTGCCGTATTGAGTTCGAGACCTTTTCCTTTTCTTCTTCCTGTGAACCGGATACCGGCAGAAACAAGAATGAAACACTTAGGACTGATGACAAGAAGGCCGTCTTTTTATTCATCCAACCACTATTATCGGCACATCAGGTTCATTTTTTCAAATCCTGTTCTGGTAGAAAGAGTGGACCGTCCCGTCTCTCGACCTTGGGCAGTGGTTCTCTTACAATCACAGAAACGGAACAGGGAGTGCGAGAAGAGGTTGGAAGAATTTTGTAGCCTGTCCCGGCAGAGTGAACATCGATGACGGTAAAGTGAGCCTGAGAATGGAAACTGAAAAATGACTGTCAGTTCAGGGAAACGGCTGCAAACTTATATACATTCTGTCTTTGTTCGGACCATCCCGGTACTTCTTCTGGCCAATTGTGTGACTCAGTTCCTTATTGGACAGGAGAAGAAATACGATCCGATTCGCTTTGATCTTCAGGAGGGAACCGGAGTCGACTTTGAAATCGAGCCAAGTCGTGGTGTACGACGCCGCCAGCCGGAAACCATGATTTCCGGAGTTGCACTTTTCGATTACAACGATGACGGCTGTCTGGATATCTATGCTGTCAGTGGTGCCACCATGCCAGGGCTCGTTAAGACTAAAAGGGTTCACATGAACCGTCTATACCGCGGAAACGGGGATTTCACATTCGAAGATGTTACTGAGCGAGCCGGCCTGGCCGGGCGAGGTTACACACAGGGTGTTGCGGTGGGTGATTACGATAATGATGGTGATTCCGATCTCTTTGTTGCGGGCCTTCGTGAAAACATTCTCTACAGAAACAACGGTGACGGCTCATTTAGCGAGGTCACTTCGGAGGCCGGTCTGGCCGTGCCCGATTCAGTATATGGAACCTTATGGGGAGTGGCCGCTGCCTTTTTCGACTGCGACCTGGACGGGCATCTGGATCTGTTTGTTTCAAACTACTGTGTATGGGATCCGGATAAGGAGCCTTTATGCGGTCCCTCGGACAGGCCGGACTACTGTCATCCCAGATACTATGACGGACTGCCGAATTCACTCTTCCGTAACACTGGGCAGGGGACGTTCAACGACGTATCACACTCATCCGGAATCCGACAATTCATCGGTAAAGGGATGGGTCTAGGTGTCGCTGACTTTGATGCGAACGGTCTAATCGATGTCTATGTGGCAAACGACACTGTTCCGGCTTTCCTTTTTAGAAACCTGGGGAATTGCAAATTCGAGGAGGTTGGCCTTCAGAGTGGTTCAGCTTATGCCTATTCCGGAGCCGCAGTGTCAGGTATGGGCGCGGATGCTCGGGATGTCAATAACGATGGGCGACCGGATATCTTTGTGGCCGCTATGATGAATGAAGTAATGCCTCTTTACATCAATCTTGGAAACGGGTACTTCGATGAAGTAACCGCTCCCAGTCGGCTCGCTATGCTGACACGTGATAAGAGCGGTTGGAGCAACGGAATCTTCGATTTCAACAACGATGGCTGGAAAGATCTATTCGTCGCGAGTAGTGATGTGGGACACCCTGAAGGCCCCTTTCGGCACAGAGTCGCCCAGCCCAATACGCTGTTTGCAAATCTCGGCAATGGCAAGTTTGCAGATGCCGGCCCTGCTGCCGGCTCAGAGTTCGCGACGCGGAAGGCAGTGCACCGAGGTGCGGCTTTCGGAGATATCGACAATGATGGCCGGATTGATGTTGTGGTGACTGCTCTGAAAGGGCCGACGGAAGTTTGGCGAAATGTATCGCCGGTGCCCAATCACTGGCTGACAGTCTCCCTCAAGGGTACCCGTAGCAATCGCGACGGTATGGGCGCCGTTATCCGTATCACCACATCATCGGGGTTTCAGAGTAACCATGTCAACACAGCTGTAGGTTTTGGCAGCGCCTCTGACAAGCGGGTTCATTTCGGTCTTGGAAAGGCTGGAGTCGTCGAAGAAGTTCGGATCAAATGGCCGGCCGGAGCTGTTCAAGGTCTCAAAAATGTCCAGGCGAACCAGATATTAGCGGTAACTGAGCCCGAAGGGTGAGAGTGTTTCTTGAATTGGGGGCGCCCAGTTGATTCTGACAGAACTGTGCGGAAGCATGGTTTGGGCTGTTTCGGTTGGTTTAATGTTTCAGATGTTCGAATATGAATCCCGCTCGGAAATGCGTCGATTTCGAGGCAGGAGTCAAGACCAATGGAGAGGGTGTATTTGTATCCTCATTCTCTTATTATCCATTGGGCAATC
>JAUVSF010000390.1 GCA_030597245.1 Acidobacteriota bacterium | reverse complement strand
TAGAGGCGTGTGTATAGTCACAAAATCAGAGTTTCGAAACAAGGTTTCCTTGTCAACGAATTCCAAGCCGAGGTCAGCCTTTCTCTTAGCACTGAGGTAGGGATCATTGGCGATAATCTTCAGGCCGAATGATTTCAGTTTACGATAAACCCGGCTTCCGATACGCCCGACCCCGACAATTCCCAGGGTTTTCCCATCGAGACGATAGATCGGAAAGAGACCGCTGAAATCCCACTGTCCGGCCGCGCTCGACTTATCCAGGATCTCCCGGCTCCAGACCACTTTACGGGCACAGGCAAAAATCAAGGCAATCGCATGTTCAGCCACATCCTCCTTGCAGTAATCGGGTTGATATGCAAACTGAATGCCGTGTTTCGTGCAGGCAGCAACGTCAACGTTGTCGTAACCGATCCCATGGCGAATAATCAAGCGGCAGTTCTTCAGCCGGGATAGGATCGACTCGGTCAGAGGGACCATATTAACGACAACAATATCAGCATCGGCGATTCTCTCCAGCACTTCGGATTCGGTCTTGAACTTGAGTTGGCAAGTTTCGAATCGGAGCCCGGCTTTCGCCAGCTCTTCCGCTTCCCAGTCCAGGTTGTCTTCAATATAGTCCGTTACGACCACCTTGAGTTGTCCCATATGAATCATCCTCCTTGAAACCTGCCGGTTAGATAAGAACTACTCTGTCATCTTCATGAAACCAACTATTCCAAAGCTTCTACTTCGACCCAACACCGTTTTTCCGCCGCTGTGTAAATGGCTTCAACAACATTCATTGCGGCCAATCCATCCCGGCCGGTGATGGCCGGATCCCTGCCTCCCAGGACTGCTTCGGCGAAGTCTCGTACATATTCCAGACCCATTACGCCTGAATACCCGGCAACGGATTCCAGTTCAAATACCAGTTCCCTCCTCGGAGACCCTCTAAAATCGGGATGATCGCTGCAGACGGAGAGTACATCCTTTTCTCCTTCATATGCAGGGGCCCATGAAACAGCACCCTGGGTGCCCCGGACAGAGAGATAAAGATCGCGACCAAGCGGAAAGGAGTCGGGAACGGTGTAGCTGATACCAATAGAAGCTATGACACCCCGATTGAATCGCAACAGAGCAAAAGAGTTATCCTCGATGTCATATTCCGGATTCACCTTCACGTTTTGCCCGCACACCTCCCTGACTTCATCTTCAAAGAGCCATCGGAAGAGATCGATCCAGTGGACACCCAGGTTGAACATCGGACCGCCACCAGAGCGTGATCGCTCTAGCATCCAGGCAGCGTGCCCATCGATATAGCGCTGGAGCCTCCCGGCCGCGCAACGCCCCTCGGCTCCAACAGGTCGTCCGATGACGCCGGATTGAATCAGGCGTTTGAACTAACGAGCCACAGGGTGCATTCTCCAACAATAGTCCGTAGTCAAGCGCACATTCTTCTCCGCCGCGGCCCGATTTATCCGGGCCACACCGGCCGAACTGGAAGCCATCGGCTTTTCCACCATTAAATGGAGTCCAGCACGAGCGCAAAGTTCTGCAGCCTGCGGACAATCAGCATGTGGCAAGAAGATAGCGGCAGCATCGAGGTCAGTGGAACTCAACATCTGATCAAGGTCTGAATACCCGTCTACCTTGAACTCAGCACAGAATGGATCACGAAGTGAAGAGTCCTTCTCCGAGACGGCAACTACTTGCAGCGACGGTACTTGTTCAAAAAGGGGCATATACAAGCGTGGATGCAAATGTCCCAGGCCTACAATCCCCAGTTTCAACGCTTGTTCTCCTGTCATCCTGGTTCTCCTCAGTGTCCAGTTTTCAATAATCCATCGCCGTTTCGATATATTGGATTCAATGTTAGCGAGAAACTTGTACGGGAATCGCGGATAAGGACATAAATGTCTGCCCCCCCGGGTGGGTACAAGATGTCCTGTTGCTTCGTCACTTACAGGGAATCGGCTGCCTTAGAACTCGTATCCGCTCAATACTTTCCGTCCTGGGTCTCGAAATGAGTTGGTTTGCCAAGGCTGGTTCCCCCGGTCTTGATCCAGTTTGCTGTCCACTCGATGACTTTCGCCAGTGGAACAGAGGGGTATCCGAACAGTTCTGCTGCGTAAGATGCATTGTTGAGATACGCCATACCGTTTTCTTTCCCAGTAAACTCGACTTTCTTAGCGAGCAGTTTTCCAAACTGCAGTGCTACCTGACGCACTGAAAACGTCTCCGGACCGGTAACGTTCAGGATTGCCGGTGGACTCTCGGCCAGGTCCAGGCTTCTAATGACCTGACTGCAGGCATCTCCCTGCCAGATCACATTGGCAAAACCGGTAGTGACATCAACAGCCTCTCCATTCCAGACTTTTGACGCAACATCGAAGATAACGCCATATCGCAGCTCGACTGCATAGTTCAGCCTAATATGGACGACTTTCAAACCGTTTGCCGTGGATTCATAATCGAACATTCGCTCCCGCCCCAGACAGGACATGGAATACTCCCCGATCGGATCGGGAGGAGTTTCTTCGGTTGGGCCGCCGTCAAAAACATGCATGACCGGATAGACGCACCCGGTTGAGAAAGAAGCGATACGAGAGTCTGTAAATGTATGAGCCACATGGTATGGAACGATGACGTTGATCGCCCAGGTTAGCGGCTGGTTGCCGGTGGAACCGAATTTTCGGCCGGCCATAAAGATAATGTTTTCCACCCTGGGTAATCCTTCTACCGACTTCAGATCGAGCAGGTCACAAGTCAGGGTGTGGATGCCAATTCCTTCCAAGGCCGGTAGTGGGACAACGTCAACGGCGAGGATCTCTTTACCGACGCCCGCAGCTTCGACTGCCCTTTTAGCCAGCCTGCACATTGTCGGGCCGATCTTTCCACCGGCACCCAAAATCATCAAGTCACCATCCAGGGTCCTCATGAATTCCACCAGCGGATCGGAAGGTCGGCTGAGGATTTCTTCCAACTCGTTCTCGCTATTGATTTTGTCAGGCAACATATTCATTTATTCTCTCCTTCCGGCCTTGACTGCTACTTCTCTCGTCTTCCTTCTCGAATTCCGATTCTCGGGCAATTGTACAATCCACCCTGAATGAGCTCCAATTGAAAACTGCTAGGGGACGGCTTGGGTCTTGGGTCTTGAGTCTTGGCCAGACTAACCACCAAATCACAAATGCACTATGAGTTCTTGGTACCGGTGGCCAGATACCGGATGCCGGTTATCGGGTCAAGAGGTGGAACAGTAAGAAGTGAGTAGTAAGTAGTAAGTAGTGGTTGATCCTGTTTCCCTCCGCCAAAACGGGGGCGGCAACTGGTAACTGGTATCCGGCATCTGGTAACTGGCATCCTCCTTCGCTCTTCGAGCTATGGAGGTCTGGGATCTGGGAGCCAGGGGCTGGGGATCAAACCACTAAATCACTAAGACAATAAGATCTTACTTGTGAATTCGTGCTTTAGTGGTTGATGCTGTTTCCCTCCAGGTCCGGCATCCGGCATCCTATATCCTGCATTTGTCATTTGTCACTGGTACCCGGTACTTCACTGGACTCAGAAATCTCTACAGCGCGAATGCCTCACCATACACCGTAATGGACATCAGGAAGATTCGCCTGCACAATGGACAGTCTGATGAGAATTTCATTTTCCCCATCCGTTTATGAGCATGCAGCCGCCATGATCGGTCGCTCCCCCTGGGATACGTCCCGCGATCCCGATCTTCTGTATGCCGGACACAAGGCGGCTTTCCTGAAGTACCACCACACCCCTGTGGTAGTCGGAATCGATATCTACAATCTTGAAGCGGAAGCTTATGGAGCAAAAGTCTCTGTCCCTGGGGAAAACGGGATTCCAGCCATTCATCAACCTCTTTTCGATGGTGTGGATCAGGCTTTACACTTACCGCCGTTCGAAGCCGGGTCGGATGGCCGCATTCCGATGGTAATTGAGGTGGGAAGACGGCTAATGACAGATCTGCCCGACGCCGATGTCCGGATTCCGGTCGCCGGTCCATTTTCAATCGCCTTCAACCTGCTGGGTATCGAAAACCTCTGTCTCGACCTGGCACTCAAACCTGAAAACACTTTCAATCTTCTAATGGAAATAGCTGAAAACCAGAGAGGTTTCTGTGAAGCGGTTGTTGATGCCGGACTCGATGTGGCCTTCTTCGAATCGGCAGCGGCCCCGCCGCTGATCTCCCCCCGGCAATTCCGAGAGATCGAGTTGCCGGCACTTAAGAAAGTGATTCAGGTTGCGGAGTCAATCGTGGGCCATCCGGTTCCCTGCATCATGGGCGGGGATACCTATCCAATTCTCGACGAGATGTTTTCCACCGGGACAGGATATGTGGTTTGCAACGTGGAGACAGATCAGGAAGCCTTCATCCTCAAAACAAAAACCGCTTATCTAGATGTGAAAGTACGAATCAACATGGATCCCGGAGTTGTGGCCTGTAAGGACCCGGAACGAATCTATAACGAAGTAGATCGTATTGTTGCCCTGGCAGCGGGCCATCCGAACTGCCTGATGGGAACTGGTTGTCTCCCCTATGAAACCCCACCTGAAAACATCAGTCTGATTAAGGAATATTCATCTTCCTAACCGAATGGATCAAAGCGACTCGAACAGGCCTGCTTCCAGCCAGCCGAGGGCCTGGCGAGCGAACAGGTCTGATCCATCCAGTTCCGTCGCCTCCAGCAAGAATCTTTTTCCTTCCTCAGGCCTTCCCTGGAAGATAGCATAGATACCAGCCAGGTAATGAGCTCGGACTTTCACTTCAAAATCATTATCCTCCCTCCGGGCTGGATTGATTTCCTCGAAGCTTCGAAACCATTCGTCAGTTGCTTCTACGCCGAGTTTGTGCAGAGCAATTGCACGGAAAAGCCCCTCGCCGTTGAAATCATGATCGATGGTCTGAGAAGTCTCTGTCCAAACCTGTTCTGCTTTCGAGTCTTCGCCGGCTGCCTGATGGATAAAAGCTTCAAAGAAGAGCAACCGACTGCTCTTCAGTGCGGCAAAGTCGTCCATTCCCAGATTCGACGGAGTATGGGACGCGAGGGCCATCTGGTCGAG
>JAUVSF010000275.1 GCA_030597245.1 Acidobacteriota bacterium | reverse complement strand
CCCGAGGGAAGTGCGAAGTTCGAAGTGCGAAGTGCGAAGTTCGAACTACCACCAGGGACACCAGGAAGAAAGGGTTTCCCTGCGTTATCGTTCCCCGAGACCCCCCAAGACCCAAGACCCCAAGACCCCTAATGCGCCAGATCACGCGCCGCCTGGCTCAAGGGTCTAACGCTCTCACGTTCCACGTTGACTTCCCAAATCAGATGAAGTTCCCCCTCATCCTCGGCCGTCACGACAACAAGATCCAGCAGGAATTTCGGTGGATTGTTCTGGACAGGGTTCCATTCCTTGAACGTATATCCCTCGATTTCACCGTCGATCAACTGCTGAACGACATCAGAGGTCAAGGTAAGGAACTCAAACGCCTTCTCGCTCCCTTTAGTTCGCGCCGGCCTGATGAATTCGGCCTCCTCCTCGCCTGTGTCTCCGTTTTCCTCCCAATCTTCGACTTCGATGTCAGCGTAGAGAACACCCTCTATACCTTCATCCGAGAAAATCGATGGACCCTGGACCCGCACTTTCGGTTCGACGGCTTTGGGTGGAGGCGCGCCCAGCTTGAACACTTCTTCATCGCTCGATTTATGAAGGTCAAGTCCTCTCGCGGCTAGCGTGACTAGAGCTTGCCTCTGACTCTCAAAAACCAGCAGGTACACTGATCCAAATATCGCCCCGACAATCACGGCCATAAGACACGCCTTCTTCCAATCAGGGATACGAGGCGAGACAAGTTTCATATCCCGAAGCCGAACCTGCATGCGAATGGCTTCGGCCTGCTCGCGAAGTCTTCCGGGGTCCTCGCTATTTTCGGGAGTTACCTGCTCATCATTCATGCCAACGTGCCATCTTTCGACTCTGTTCAGGACTGGACGTGCTGCGCAGACTCAGCCTGGTGCTTCTTTCGGCTTTTCTCCTTCAAAAAGGCCAGAATGAACTCATCCAGATCGCCATCAAGCACCGGATCAACGTTCCCTTTTTCCACCAGGGTCCGATGGTCCTTAACCATTCTGTAGGGATGCAACACATACGATCTTATCTGACTTCCCCATCCGATTTCAGCCTTCTGATTCTCTACTTCTTGAAGTTTCTCACGGCGCTCCTTCATCTTGAGCTCGAACAGTTTTGAACGCAGGATCTTCATCGCAGTGTCTTTGTTCCGGTGCTGTGATCTCTCGTTCTGGCACTGAACCACGATCCCGGTCGGCAAATGGGTGATACGAGCCGCTGAATCTGTCACGTTAACGTGCTGCCCACCTGCACCGGAGGAACGATAAGTATCGATCCTCAAATCCTTTTCATCCACGTCGATTTCAACGTCGTCCTCGATTTCCGGTGTCACAAATACGGAAGCAAACGACGTGTGCCTTCTGGCCCCTGCATCAAAAGGGGAAATCCGAACCAGGCGATGCACCCCAATCTCTGCTGAAAGGTAGCCGTAGGCAAAATCCCCTTCGACAAGGAACGTCACTGACTTAACGCCTGCTTCGTCTCCGGCCTGGTAATCGGTTACCTCAGTGCGGTATTCATGGTCCTCCGCCCAGCGAAGGTACATCCGCATGAGCATCTCCGCCCAATCCTGACTCTCCGTTCCCCCCGCCCCAGGATGAATGGTTAAAATGGCGCTGCTGGCATCGTGCTGACCAGAGAGAAGCGTCTGCATCTCAGTTCGCTCGAGCTCCAGCCTCAACTTCTTCAGTTCGCCCTCGATCTCAGAGGCAACGTCCTCCCCTTCATCCTGAAGCTCGATGAGAGCGGCAAGATCTTCCAGTGACAACTGGCAGGCATCCGCAAGATCGAGTGCGTTCTGCAGTTGCCGTCTTCTCTTCAGTACCGTTTGCGTGCTCTCGGGATGCTCCCAGAACTTCGGCTCAGCGATCTTCTTCTCAATACTTTCGAGCTCGGATCGCTTACCTTCTACGTCAAAGATACCCCCAGAGGTGCTCGGTCCTTTTCTTCAGATCCTCGTACTCGAGGCTCACGTCTTCAATCAAGAGTTTGCTCCTTCTCTACGTTTTCCCGCTGCCGCGAAGATTCCCAAACTCAATATTATAATCGCAATACAGATCCAAGAACCGATTACTCCGAAAAGGGTGCGGACCGAATTTCCCTTCACCTCCGTCATCAGCAGTGTTTCCTCGTACAACTCGGTCCGGACCCGGACAGCCCCGCTGGGATCAATCACAGCGGAATACCCGCTGTTGGCAGCCCGCAACATGGGTTTTCGGTTCTCGATGCATCGGAAGGCCGCCATTTGCAAATGCTGAGAGGGCGCAGCTGTCCTGCCGAACCATCCATCATTGGTGAGGTTGATCAGCACGTTGGCACCCTTGTTGACCGCCTCCCGGCTCAGTTCTGGGAAGATGACCTCATAGCAGATCAGAGTGCCGATCTTAACGCCGTCCATCGTTCCAACTTCCGAACCTGAACCGGCTTTGAATCCACTGACCTCGGCAACCAGCGCTTCTGAAAATCCCAGTATCCCTGCCCACGGCAAGTACTCCCCAAAAGGTACCAGGTGATTCTTGTCGTACCGGTACACGGCTCTCCCCTCAGGATCGAGCAAGTGAACGCTGTTGAAGTAGCCCGGAACACCCGACTCGTCGAAGGAGGCACTGTTGAACAGAAGGTAGGCATTAGCCGCCATGACCCGTCTCTCCCAAAAAGTTCTGAAATAGAAATTGTCAGGAAAAAAATAAGGATTCTGGGCCTCAGGGAAAATCACGAGCCGCGCCCCCTGCTTCACCGCCTTATCGAAGTAGTGTGGGAGTGCCTCGAAGTATCTCTCGGCATAGTGCTCCGCCGGAGCTGAAAGCTCTATCACCCCCTGTACCAGCCCGGCACGAAGCGATTCAGATTCCTCAGGCGACCACACCTCCACCCGGTAGAATCCATACAGGTTAGCTGCCAGGAACAGTGACAAGAAGACTCCTCCAAGTGACCAGCTGCGCCACTTCCAGAATGCAAGAATCGCACTGCTTGCAGAAACGACAAGAAATGAAACCAGGTAAACGCTGCCCACGTCTGCTATTTGAACGATCCAGAGATAAGGTAACTGGGAATACCCCAGCGACGCCCACGGAAATCCACCAAACGGGAAGTAGGTCCGGAGCAGTTCGGTGAGTATCCAGAATCCGGGTGCTGCCCAGAGAGCCGCCTTGGGTGAGACTCGAGCTGTAAGTGCCGTCAATACCGTAAAAGGAAGCAGAAAAGCTGTCTGGATAACGAGCAGGAGCCCAAAAATCCCCGCCGACACGGCCGGATCAAGCTTCCCATACACCGTCAAGACGTTCAGGATCCAGGAAAGGGTTCCCCCAAAATAGATCCCCCCCATCACCAGATGCCCGACGAGAATACGGCGCAGAGATTTCTCTCTGGTACAAAACTCGAGAAACGGTACCAAGGCCAACCACGCCAGAGGGAACAGGGAAAAACCCGGAAATGACAACCAAAGGGCGATTCCGGATAGAGCGGGAAGAGTCAGCGCCCTCAAACCCATCATTCGACTCTGCGGATGTATGTGTAAAACCCGGCTTTCTTGAGCTGTGCCTCGACGGGATGTCCCTCTTCGATCGACGCGAACTCACCTACCCAGACGCGGAAATACCTCGGTTGTTCGCTGCCGCGGGGGCTTCTGATCTGACCACTGAAATTTCTGGCTTCGAGCTTCATGAGAAGCTGACGAGCCTCTTCCTCGGTGGAGTGAGCTCCAATCTGGATCGTGTACACGACGCCGGCAGGTGCGTTGGCGGTTTCCACTTCCAGTGATTCCGCAGTTACGTCAGGTTCATCGCCCCCGGAAGGTTGGGTCTCAGGAGGTCTTGCAACCGGCCTATCAGACAGTTGCTCATAAAATTCCATTTGTGTGCTCAAGTCCTCGACCGGCTTCATAGACGCTTCAGCGATGTCACCATCGCTGAGCGTCCCAGCCTGGTAGCTTTTGCCCACAAACAGCCCAATCATATAGAGGGCTGCCCCAAACGCCAGCACGAGTACGTAAACATTGACTGCTTCCCCGAAGCTCAGTCTAGGTCTCATTTGACGTTGATGTCTCTCCTCTGCTCCGCTTCTCCTTGGCCAGATCAAACAGCGGCGACAGGATATCAATCGGGATTGGAAATACGATGGTGGAATTCTGTTCCATGCCTATTTCGGTTAAAGTCGAAAGATACCTTAACTGAATGGAGAGCGGCTCAGTTCCCAGCACGGCAGCCGCAGCAGTCAGTTGTTCCGCCGCCTGAAACTCTCCTTTAGCGTGAATGATCTTGGCACGTCTTTCTCTCTCGGCTTCGGCCTGACGAGCCATGGCCCTCTGCATCTCGGATGGTAGATCCACTGTCTTTATTTCGAGCATTGAGACCTTGATACCCCAGGCATCGGTTTGCTCATCGAGGATCGCCTGGAGGCGGGAGTTCAACTCTTCTCGCTGGCTCAGAAGGCCATCGAGCTCCACTTCTCCAAGTACTGAGCGTAAGGTGGTCTGTGCGAGCTGGGACGTGGCATACAGAAAGTTCTCGACGCTGACAATCGCTCTGTTCGCGTCGAGTACCCGAAAATACACGATCGCGTTGACTTTTACCGTCACGTTGTCTCGGGTTATCACGTCCTGAGCCGGCACATCCATGGTCACTGTCCTCAGGCTGACCCGTTCAATCCGGTCGATCGGCCAAAACACCAAAATGATGCCCGGTCCCTTCGCCTTCGGGAGCAAACGCCCGAGGCGGAAAATGACGCCCCGCTCATATTCTCTAAGGACGTTGACAACCGAAATCAGATAAAGAATTAGAATCCCGATAATAATCAGTGGAGGCGTTATCGTAAACATTGCTCATCTCCCCGCGTTAGAGTTAGATATTCTGCCCGACGGCCCCATATGACCTCCGAGCAACACTGTTTGTTTGCGAAGGGTAGAACCCGGGCTAGATCCGGTCCGACCTCTCTACGGGCTCCACCCTGACATCCAGATTCTTAGCTTTCACTATCCGCACCCTGCTTCCAGCAGGTATCGTCACATCCGATACTGCACGCCAAATCTCACTACACACAAACACTGTTCCGCCTTCGGGTCCCACCTCAGTCTTAGTGAGCCCGATCTCACCGATCAGTCCCGCTTCCCCCGTTGTCACTCTGCGAAGATGGCTCCTGATAACGAGGCGCAGCAGAAAGATGACAAGCACAGCAACCGGAATGGCGACAGCCAGTGCAGTCCCAAGACCGATCCTCAACTGAGGATACGGACTTTCTACGAGCAACAGGATTCCCAAGATCATGGCCACTATTCCCCCCAAACCCAGAATCCCAAATCCTTGAACTTTAACCTCGGCGATGAATAGTCCTAAAGCCAACAGTATCAGCAATACACCGATAAAACTGATGGGTAGCAGCGAGAACCCGAGCAGGGCAAGAAGCAGACAAATCCCACCCACGACGCCGGGGACGATCATTCCCGGATGAGTGAACTCCAGGTAGAGACCCGCCAATCCGAAGACACCAAGGATCAAGGCAAAGTTCGGATTGGCGATCTCGGAAAGAATCTTCTGCCGGAAAGTCTTCTCGATAGCACGAACGGCTTGACCCTGGATCTGAATCACCTGCCGTTCACCCGTAAAACGGGTAATCTCCATTCCCTCCAGTTGTTCGAGCAGATCGGCTTCGTCGTTGGCAATCAGATCTATCAGTCCTCCGTCCAGAGCCTCCTGAGCAGTGAACGACGCACTCTCGAGGAGTCCCTTTTCGGCGAGTTCGTAATTCCGCTCTCGCTGTTTGACGATACTCCCAAGACTGGCCAGGGCATCATTCTTGACTTTCTCGATCATCACCTTGTCTTCCATGCCGAAAGGAAAGACGGGGTGGGCTGCTCCGGTATTCGTTCCAGGTGCCATGACAGCTACATCTGCTGCCAGGAGAATGAAAAAGCCGGCAGAGGCGGCATGCGCCCCCTTTGGAGCCACATAGCAAACAATCGGAACTTCGGAATTGAGAATGGTCTGCACGATCTCCTGCATAGAGATCCCCAATCCCCCGGGAGTCGAAAGCCGAATCAGGAGGAATTCCGCCCCTACCCGTTCTGCTTCTTCGACTGAAGTGCCAATGAACTCAGACGTTATCGGATCAATCACACCATCGATTTCGACCCGCAGGATCTCTGCCTGGGGCAGCGAAATACTCAGAATGAAGATCACAGGAAGGAGATACCTCATTAGCTTCAATGTTACCCCCACGACCGACTTGGTACAACCGCAATCAAGCGCTTCACAACTCTCTGGTCTTCAACATTCTCTATAATTAGGCTCTACATGGTAAAAATCCTCTTTTTTGCGACCCTGAAAGACATCGTTGGAGCGGGCTCACTGAACTTCCAGCTTCTTCCCTCCCGGGGCACGACTCCACAGCAAGTCTGGACCTCTCTCATTAACACGTATCCCGACCTCGGCCGGTACCGGGAATTGGTGCAGGTCGCCGTCAACCGGAAGTTTGCAGATCGGAATATGCTCATCTCGGATGGTGACGAAATCGCCTTCTTCCCCCCTGTCAGCGGAGGCAGCAAATGATCCTGGTCACTCAGAATCGGATCGACATCGACTCAGTGATTCGGGCGGTTGAATCTCCAAGGGCAGGAGCAGTTGCCACATTCGACGGCCGCGTG
>JAUVSF010000745.1 GCA_030597245.1 Acidobacteriota bacterium | reverse complement strand
TTTGGCTCGCTGTTTCGCTTTAAGTTCGGCGATCGTGAAGGTGGTGTGCTGGGCTTGCTCTGGCGCCGAGTCGATGGTCAATGGCAAATCGTCACCTACAAGGTGTTTACACCGTGAGGAACGGGTTGGTTCGCAGAGCAAACACAGTGGTGGAAGAGTCAATATCGGCAAGAGCTTCCAGCTGACCTGGCCGTCATTTCTCACCAGGGTCGGCTGAAGGAGAACATACCAATGGAAATCTCTCAATCAATACTCGTCGCGATCATGTTCGTGATGATACTCAGCATCGGCATTGCTTCGATTCTCATGGCATTAGCCGCGATAATTGACAAGCATTCCAAATGCAAGACCTATGGAGTACATACCAGCTGGATGATTTTGCTCCTGCTCGCCTACTTCAATCTCTTCTGGCAGACAACTGACCTCTTCTCTATCGAAGACTGGTTGTTTCAAGATTTTCTGTATGTTATTGCCGGCCCCATCATCATTCTCTTCGCGACTAACTTGCTGGTGCCGGACCCATCGAGTGGAGGGTCCAGTGACATGCAGGCACATTACTTCGGGATCAGTCGTCAATTCTTCTGTCTCGTTGCACTGTCGCAGGTCTGGTCTGCAGGTACGGACCTTGTTCTGAAAAGAGGCTTCACAGCGGGGAGCGGCTTCAACGTCATAATCATGGGACTGGCTTTGATGCTGGCAATCTCTCGTGTACCAAAAACCCACGCTCTGGTTTCCGGAGTTATCTGGCTCGTGTTTCTTGTTTCCATTGTGGTTCGGGGGTTAGGCACAGTTTGACTTTTGAAGGAACCTGTAAAGCGATAGTGAGCGGTCTGCTGGTTTCAGCCGCCCTGTTTCAAACCGGCCTGCTGGCTCAGGATTCCGAGCCGGACTCCATCATCGAGGACGTAACTCCAGAGGATGTCAAGAAGTTTCTTGATCCGACGGTTATGAACAATGTTCTGGAATATCGGTTCCAGGCCAACTTCTTCCCTCAAGAAACCAAGCTTTTCTCTCATCGACCCTATATTGGTTACTCCTTGAACTATTGGAGTGCTGTATGGGCCGAGGTCCCTATCTGGGATTTCTCGGTTCCGGGAATCGATGCACCTTCGGGGATCAGTGACACTCTAATTGGTTGGGGATGCGTACCGTACAAGGATTTGTCTAGACGATTAACCGGCGCAGCCTTCTGGCTGGAGGCCCTGGTCCCGACCGGAAACGCAGAAAAAGGAACTGGCTTCGGTACCTGGGTCCTGGCTCCCGGGGGAGGAGTGGCTCTGAATCCTACGAATAGGTTTCCTATCTACATCTCGGGCCGTTATCTCCATTCCCTCAAGCCCCTTGGAGGCACAGCGGAGAACCAAGAGGAGCCGGATCTGGTTCGTTCGATTGAGTTGAATATCGAGACACTGCACATTTTCCCAAAAGGCTTTTTTATTGCGGCTTTACCCAGTTTCACTTTCAACTTGAACCAGGACTTCAATCTGTTTTGGTTGGGCGTCGGAGTCGGCAGAGCTCTCAATAGACGTCTTCTCGTAACGGGCGGTTACGTGCACTATGTTGCCGGCAAGCGCACTTTCAACCAGGCCTTTGTGGTGGGAATAAGCTTTATCTGGGGGAAAGAGAAGGTAAAACCGCAAGTGCGGGACACTCTGAAATCCGCTTCTTTGGGTCTTACGTCAGGCGGGAATTGAGGAAAAGGAGCAGCATTCTATCTGTTCATCAGATCCATGAACTGCCGGAAAGGGCTACGTCAATGCAGATCAAAGAGTATTCACAGTATTTTTCTATCCTACTGCTCGCCATCACAGCAGGACTTAATGTCTCCTGTATGGCGGCGAAGAACGGTGTGCGGCAATCCAGTGCTA
>JAUVSF010000544.1 GCA_030597245.1 Acidobacteriota bacterium | reverse complement strand
ACCTGTCCGGGGGAAGCGGATGGAGGAAATGCAGGACATGCTCGGTTTGCTTCCCTTTCCAGAGCGCACACCTTTGAAGGTACGAATCACCGGCACTCTGGACCGGGGAGACTATCGTGTCGAGAAGCTGGTCTTTGAAAGCCTTCCGAAAATCTACGTCACAGCCAATCTTTACCTTCCTGCCCGTCAGGAAGGGCCACTGCCTGCAGTCGTCTATGTTTGCGGTCACGCTTACTCTCCCTTTGGCAGTAAAGCGAAGTACCAGCGCCACGGAATCTCTCTGGCTAAGAATGGGTATGTTGCGATCATCCTCGATCCCATCCAGATTGCGGAGACTTTCGCCCTTCACCACGGCGTCGCGAGCCAGGAGATGTACGAGTGGTACTCACGGGGTTACACACCGGCAGGACCTGAAGTGTGGAACGCTATGCGTGCCATCGACTACTTGGAAACCCGACCCGAGGTCGATCCTACCCGCATTGGGATGACCGGTCGTTCCGGAGGGGCAGCCATGACCTGGTTTACAGCGTGTGTTGACCCGCGCGTTAAGGTCGCGATCCCGGTCATGGGAATCAGCACTTATGCCGCCAATGTTCGCGAGGATACACAGAGACATCACTGCGATTGCATGTTCACCATCAATTCCTACCGCCACGGAATGCTTCATCAGGGTGCGTTAATCGCACCTCGCCCCCTCCTGATGGTGCATGGGGCAAAGGATCAACTGTTTCCTGTCGCAGGTTACGAGGAATTCGAACAAAAGATCGGAGACCTTTACGAGTCCTATGGGCATCGGGATTACTTCAAGAACATTGTGGTTGACACGGGTCATCAGGACTCGGATTTTCTGCGCGAGGAAGCGATCCGTTGGTTCGACACCTATCTAAAGGATAGCCCCGGCAGGGAACTCGACATGGTTTACGAGGATGAACCTGCCTTGAATCTGGCTGTTTTTCCCGACGGCCCTCCTGAGGATGCCCAGAATTTTCGCCTTCACGAAACATTCATTCCGACACCAGCGTTTCAAACCTTCGCCTCAGAAGTCGAGTGGGAAAAGCACCGGCAAGAGTTGATTGAGTTGCTGCGAAGCAAGGTTTTCGGAGCTTTCCCCCTGGCTCAAGACTTGCCGGAGATTCACCGAGGACCCGACACTGAAGGTTACTTCGAGGAGATCACCTTTGAGTCTGAACCGGGCGTCCAGATTCGAGCCCTTCTCCATGAGCCTGCAGAAGGGGAAGGCAGACTCCCTGCGCTCCTATACGTTGCCTCGGACGGTGAAGACCTCCACTCCATACAGCAAATGTTCCACCAGGTACGCCATCCCGACAACGTGATTCGCTTGGTGGTCTACCCGCGGGGCATCGATGAAATCGGCTGGAACAGGGCTTTCTGGAAAGGCACGCAGCGCAACGCGATGCATGTGGGCCAGACTGTTGACTCTCTCCGTCTCTGGGACGTTTTGCAGTCGGCTGAGGTGCTGCGTTCCTTCGAGAGAACCGACCCGGATCGAGTTACCGTGCTTGGCATTGGAGTTTCTGGAATTCTCGGCTTGTATGCTGCCATCCTGGATGACGGAATTCATCCGGTCATGCTTATCAAGCCGCCGTTTTCACATGTGGAAGGTCCCCTGTTTCTCAACTCCCTCCGCTACCTGGATCTGCCCGAGGCGGCTGCACTCGTCGCCCCTCGACCGCTCATTTTCTATGGGCGGCTGCCGGCCGCTTTCGAGCCCGTTCGTGATGTCTACAATCAGCTGGGTCAACCCCAGCGACCCTACATTTCGATGGACATTGAGGCGGTCGTCCAAGGCCGCTACGACCATAACTTCTCAAGTGGGCGCTGAGAATCGCGCGTATTTAGCTTGTGTCCTTGGTGCCTTGGTGGTAAATCCCACAGCTGAGAAACTCCCCGAGGGCGATTCAGCAGCTTTGAGAGAGTTCTTCCCTTGGCGTTCTTGGCGTGAGATAAATGCATTTCACGCAAAGGCCGCGAAGGATTTAGTCGCTTACGATTACGAGCATCCCCCTTCGCTCTTCGAGCTACGGAGGACAGGCCGAGCACGAATGAAGATACCAAAGCCCAGGACCCATGACCGTGAGACTCCAAGACCTCGAGACCTCGAATCGCCCTCTTTGAATTTCCATCCGAGTGGCCTATTCTGACAAGGCAGAAAGGTGACCCATGAAGAAAGTAGCCTGGCTAAGTGTCCTATCAGTACTCATCTGTTCCTTCTTCTATTTGTTCGCATTAACCCAAAGGCAGGAAGGGCCGGGATTTGCCCAGCTTTCGTCGGAAGAACTGGTCTGTACCATTGGTAATAATTCCGAAACGGGAGTCCACCGAAGTGGGTATAACGGTGTCTTTGAGCTGACTTCAGTCCATCAGAAGGAGAACCTGTTTGTCCCAGAATACGCCGGGTTGAACCTCGAGCATGTTTTCGACGGATCGTCTCGAGGTGTTGATCGGGACATTTTCTTCGAACCGCGACGAGCCCCCATGAAGTTTAGGAGGGTTGATGAGCGGACTGTGGTACTGCACCAACCTTCCATTCCCGTCTGGAAAGTCGAGAGTACTACGACCTTCCGCCTCGTGGATCCTTACTACATCGACGTCTCTTTCGAGTGTGTCCCGCATGCTGATCACTTTGCAGGAGGGGCGTTCGGCCTCTTCTGGGCCAGCTATATTAATGGGCCGCTCGACAAAAGCATCTACTTCCTTCGTGCCGGCGAAAACGGGAACCGTATCTGGCAACAGTTTTCAACTCAATACCACAATCATGACAGTACCGTGAAGCACACGGGGGATTCATTCACGTGGGTGTTCGCTGCCGACGCCCCGAATTCCCTTTTCTCCAACATCTCGGAGATCCGGTACGGGGAACCCTTCTTCTACGGCCGGTTCCGCAACATGGTGTTCATTGTCATTTTCAGCCAGGCTGAAGGAATCCGTTTTTCCCATTCTCCTTCTGGGGGAGGCGCGACGCCAAACGGCGACGATACTAACCCCGCGTGGGACTTCCAATGGGTGATCCCCGACTCCCAAATTGGAACGAAATACCAATTCAAATATCGTGTCGTATACAAAGAATGGAAAGGCAGAGCGGATGTACTGGCTGAAGTAGCCAGGTTTCGGCAGTGATCGGACCGGAACAGGTCGATCCTCCATCAACACCTTGCTTACTTTGTGCCCCTGGTGGCTTGGTGGTCAGCATTATCCGGTTTATGGCATTTCGGAACCCGGCCCGGACTCCTGAGAGGGTGACGTGAGGCCTTGCGATTCCCAAAGAGCCAACTGATTCTCCAACTCGACTCTTTGAGCATCCGGAACCTGTTCCGACGGCATCGATTCCAGGTAGAGTTCTATTTCCTTCGCAGCTGCCTCTATTTTGCCCTGGTTGGCATGGATAACACCTAGCGGCAGGAGTCCGAATGGATACTCCTTGACATTGCCCTGCTGGTAGAGGCTTGACAGTGACTTCTCTCCCTGATCAAACCTGCTTAAGTAATAGTTCGCAAGACCATTCCAGTAAAGTGCCAGGGAATAGCCGGAATCGAGTTCCAGCACCTTGCTTGACCATTCGGCAGCTTCATCCCATGCGCCGGATTGAACCGCCATTTGGCCGAGACCCAGGTAGGGTCGCATGAACTTGGGCTCTTCTTCAACTGCACGTAGAAATGACTTCCGAGCTTCTTCACTGTT
>JAUVSF010000253.1 GCA_030597245.1 Acidobacteriota bacterium | reverse complement strand
TTTTTGTGGTCAATCCCGTCTCCTAACCGCACGTCAGGAGATTCCACAGCTTCCAGCAATGCGCGGGAGCTGAAGCACCCGCCTCCGCATGATCCGCAAACCAAAGGGTTCAGCACGAATCGTATAGCAATCTTGCATCCCACCCAACAACTCAGCACGCATGTGGGGGCACGACCTTTCCTTGTGACGGCGTAGCTCGGAGAACGAAGTCGCAAGGTTGGGCCCATTACGCTAACCGCTGACCGGCTTCGTTTGATGACTCCGTCGCGGCTGCTGTTTGTCCTCTTGACAATCAACACACCATCTTGATGGTGGTTAGCTTCTTTGTTGATTATTCAGCTTTCAAGCGCGAGTAAGAAGGGTTCTTCAAACGCATTAACGACCCAGCGAAGAAATCGCGCTGCATCCGCACCGTCGATGAGACGGTGATCGTACGAGAGGGAGAGCGGCAAGATACGCCTCGGTTCGAACTCTCCATCCACAAAGACAGGTTGAATAGAGGAGCGCGAAAGGCCGAGAATCGCCACTTCAGGGTAATTCACAATGGGAGTGAAATTGGTGCCACCGATACCACCCAGGTTGGTGATGGTGAAACAGCCCCCCTGTAAATCACTCAGTGAAATTTTTGCGGATCGTGCCCTTTCGGCCAGATCCTTTAGCTCTACCGACAGCTGAACAATGCTTTTTTCATCGACATCACGGACCACCGGCACCAGCAAGCCGCGCTCGGTGTCAACAGCCACCCCAATGTTGAAGTAGTGCTTGTAGATGATCTCCTGATTTGCCACGTCGATGCCGGCATTGAACTTTGGAAAAGCCTGGAGAGCTGCGGCCACTATCTTCAAAGCGATCGCAGTAACCGTCAACTTACCCCCGGCGGCTTCGACTCTTTCCGAGAAACGCTTCCGCAATTCTTCCAGCCGTGTTACGTCGGCACTGTCATGATTGGTAACATGGGCAACATTTGCCCAGGCCGTACTCAAGTGCTCGGCCGTAGCCCGACGAACATTACTGAACGGTTCCCGGGATATCTCCCCAAATCGGGAGAAATCAGGAAGAGCCGAGGCAGTTCCAGGCTGAGCGGCAGCCCGCTGAGTTTGCGCCGTCTTCACGTAATTCTTGACGTCTTCGACAGAGATTCGGCCTCTAGGTCCCGACCCGGATACCTTCGAGATATCAACTCCGATCTCCCGGGCAAACCGCCTTACCGCAGGAGAAGCAGGCACAGCTTGCACTGCTCTCGGACCGGCCTTAATTGTCTCGCGCTGTCGGAAATCAACGACATCACCAACAGGCTCCTTTTTACGCGGGGTGCGGGGTTCCTCGGTTTCCCCAACCTGATCAGGTATCGTCTCCTGCACCTTCTCGGGTTCGGATGTCTCCGATGCCTCGGCTTCACCCGTGACGTCGCTCTCAGCCTCCCTGTCCGAAGAGTCAGATGCGACCAAAAGAATCAGCTGACCCACCTTGACGGAATCGCCATCTGCAACATGGATCTTCTTCACCTTCCCCGTGACCTCACTGGGGACTTCCACTGTAGCTTTGTCAGTCTCGAGTTCCAGAATCGCCTGACCCTCGGTGATCACGTCACCCACCTTCACGAGGACACTGATAACGTCACCTTGTTCGATATTCTCTCCAAGAGGAGGTAGCTTAAATTCCTTGGCCATAACTCTTTCCATTTCTGCCCATTCTCAGTGCGCCGCTGTCAGGGTCTCGATACGCTTCCTCACCGCACTTAGATCAGGAACGGACTCTCTTTGTTTGGGTCTATCCCCAGTTTCTTGATCGCACCCTGCACCGTTTTCCCCTCGATCTTCCCTTCCTGGAGCAGACCGGACAACGCGGCAAGAACGATGTGTCGCTCATCAACCTCAAAGAAATCTCGCAAAGCTTCTCTCGTTTCACTCCGTCCGAAGCCGTCGGTTCCAAGCGAGATCAAGCGACCCGGAATCCACTGAGACACCGACTCAGGCAAGGCTTTCACATAATCGGAAGCTGCAACGTAGACACCAGAGCTGTTCGAAAGGGCTCGCGTAAGATACGCAACCTTTGGTTTCCTGGACGGATGGAGGAGGTTCCAGCGCACAGCCTTGAGTCCGTCCTGATGAAGTCCTTTGTAACTCGTAACACTCCAGACATCTGCAGAAACCCCAAAATCTTCTTCAAGGATCTCCTGGGCTCGGAGCACGCAGTTCATGATCGCCCCACTCCCCAGCAGATCTACTTTGAGTTTGGGCTTTGCCTTTTCCGAAGTCCGAAACCGGTAGATGCCCCTCACGATTCCCTCTTTAACTGCGTCTCGATCGTTCTCCGGAAGAGGCGGTTGGTCGTAGTTTTCGTTTCCTACCGTCAGGTAATAGAAGATGTCTTCCTGATTCTCGTACATCCGCTCGATCCCGGACCTAACAATCACTCCGACCTCATATGCAAACGCCGGATCATAGGCGAGCAGGTTGGGAACGGGATAGGCCAACAGATGGCTATGGCCATCCTCGTGTTGTAACCCCTCGCCGTTTAGCGTCGTTCGACCGGAAGTCGCGCCGACCAGGAATCCCTTACAGCGCACATCCCCCGCCAACCAGATCAGGTCGCCTATCCTCTGGAACCCAAACATCGAATACAGAAGAAAGAACGGAATCGAATTGACGCCGTGAGTCGCGTACGCCGTACCGGCCGCTATGAACGAGCTCATAGAGCCTGCCTCGGTGATTCCCTCCTCGAGAATCTGACCGCTTTTGGTCTCCTTGTAATACATCAATCCGCCGGCATCAACGGGTTCATACAGCTGGCCTTTACTGGAGTAGATACCAACTTGAGAGAATAGAGCCTCGAGTCCAAAA
Organism: Acidobacteriota bacterium; assembly: GCA_030597245.1. Lineage (GTDB taxonomy): Bacteria > Acidobacteriota > UBA6911 > RPQK01 > JAPXNP01 > JAUWTT01. The sequence goes on along the minus strand of JAUVSF010000253.1, from coordinate 4,296 downwards.
GTGCGCGCTTCGTCTGGAACAATCGGCACAATCATCTTGCCAATGCCCTTATCTCTCAGGAGCTTGGCAATCAGTCGGACAACCACCATCGTCGTAGAGACTTCTCTACCGCCCGTTCCGCCGTAGAACTCTGCAAAGAGCTTCTCCGGCGGAGTCTTGATCGGTTCACAGTTGACTCTTCTCGCCGGCAGGTAGCCGCCGAGCCTTTTCCGCCTCTCCTGAACGTACTGAATCTCCGGACTGCTGTCCGGTGGCCTGTAAAAAGGGGCACGGCTAACTGCCTCATCCGAAATCGGCACGCCAAAACGGTCCCTGAAATGCCTGAGCTCGGCTTCGTTTAACTTCTTCTGTTGGTGGGTGATGTTTTTCCCTTCTCCGGCTTCGCCCAGCCCGTAACCCTTGACCGTCTTGGCAAGAATGACCGTAGGAGCGCCTTTATGGTTCACGGCCGCATCAAAGGCGGCATAGAGCTTGATTGGATCGTGCCCGCCTCTTTTCAGGCGCCACAACTCTTCATCTGACAAGTGTTCGACAAGTTTCCTGAGCTCCGGATACTTTCCAAAAAAGTCGTCCCGGATAAAGGCACCACTTTCGACGCTGTACTTCTGATACTGACCATCGACAACCTCCTCCATGCGCCTGACGAGCAGACCATTCTGGTCCTTCTCGAGCAAATGATCCCACTCGCTTCCCCAAATGACCTTGATGACATTCCAGCCGGCCCCTCTGAACAATGCCTCCAGTTCCTGGATAATCTTCCCATTGCCTCGAACCGGTCCATCCAGGCGCTGCAGGTTGCAGTTGACAACAAAGATCAGGTTATCGAGTCCCTCGCGAGCGGCCAGACTGATCGAACCGGTTGACTCGGGTTCATCAGTTTCTCCGTCCCCAAGAAAGGCCCAGACCTTGGCGTCAGTGTCAGGTATGAGCCCGCGGTTTTCCAAGTATCGGTTGAAGCGGGCCTGGTAAATGGCCGTTATGGGGCCCAAACCCATTGAGACCGTGGGGAACTGCCAAAACTCCGGCATCAACCAAGGGTGTGGATATGAGGAAAGGCCTCCCGAAGGCTGAAGTTCCCTTCTGAAATTCTCAAGCTGTTTGCGGGAAAGGCGGCCCTCCATAAAGGCCCGGGAGTAGATTCCCGGGGAAGCATGGCCCTGGAAATAGACGAGGTCGCCGCCGCACTCGTGATCCGGCCCGCGGAAGAAATGGTTAAAAGCCACTTCATACAGGGTTGCCGCCGAAGCATAAGTGGAGATGTGTCCTCCAAGGTCGTCGTCTTCCCGGTTCGCACGCACAACCATAGCCATCGCGTTCCAGCGCACCAGGCTCTTGATTCGCCTTTCAATCTCGCGATTCCCTGGATAGGCAAGCTGATCTTCCACCGGAATGGTATTGATATACGGGGTGTTAGCCGTAAATGGGAGCTTCACTCCTCTACGTGTTGCATACAGCCCCAACTCCCTCAGAAGCTGCACAACGCGCTCAGGCCCACTTTCCAGGAGTACATGCTCCAGAGACTCCAACCACTCTTTAGTCTCGAGCGCTTCCAGGTCGAAAAGTTCCTTCTGCCTCGTCTTCTCTATAGCATCAGCCATGTCTTCAGGTTACTTTCAGGTCGCCGGCACTTCGCCGAGAAATGCTGTATTGCAATCCACACATTCTGCCCAACGGCCGCTTAGGGATCAAGTTGTCTGCCATTGAAGTGTGTTCAGATTCTACAGGAAATTCAAGTTCGGGGGCGGGTGCTTTAGGGTGCATTGCCCAAATGGCAGCGCCCAAATTTGAAGCTCGAAGCTCGAAATTCGAAACAAATCTCAAGCTCGAATATCTAAGGACTGAAACAGGCTTTCGCCGATAACCTATTTATAAACAGTCACTTTGAGTCGTTTAGACCTTAGACCTTCTAATTTCCAGCTTGTTTCGAGCTTCGAGCTTTGAACTTCGACTGTTCCGGTTTGAGCAACAGACCCTTTAGCTCCCGCGCATCCCTGGAAGCTGATGAATCTCCTCTGCGAGGTTTCTCGGATGTTGGATTTACCACCAAGGACACATCAAAGAAGAGGGAATTCCCCCTCTATTCACCCACGATCTCTTCAGGCGAGACTTTCAGCTTCTTGAAGTTCTGGCCTGAAATCGTTCCCTTTTGGCCCGAGTCTACCTTCAAAGCCCAATAGGTTTCTCCCTCCTGCTGAAACCGGTACGTGCGACTGGTGCCGTCGGCAAGCGTAATTCGAATCTCCACATCAGGATCAGGAATAGACCCTTCCTGATCATCGATCGACTCAAATTCGATGTCGTCGATCGGGTACCAGATCTTGTAGGACTGAGCGTCTCTGTCTTTGAAATCCTCCGGACTCTCAACAATCCACTTGAAGTCCTCCCGGCGCAAAACGATCTCGCTGTGTTTCTGCTTTATTGTCAGCTTCTGCACTTCGTCCTGCTTCACGTCGATGACATCCTTGTCCCGAAATTCCCAGACATCCCGTTCGAGATCATCCAGAAGACCTTTCTTGAGAGTGAAAACCGAAGTCCTCTGTGGATCCCTGGCAAACCAGGTTTCATCTTCGCCACTTTCGCCGCCTGCCTTTGCACCCACCTCCAGCTGCCGCCACGCCTCTTCGCCTGCCTCGCGGACACGAACGATCACTTTGGGATCCTGCAACCCGTATTCGCCCAAATGCTCCGCTTCCTCAGTGACGAACGTCTCGGCCTCTGCGGATTCGAGCAAGGACAGCAAGCTGCTCACTTTACCGTCATCAGCGTTCTCGCTGACGGGGGACTCCAGGAACCATGTCTCCTCTCTTTTTACCAGCTCAATTCGATCCTTCGCCCTTTCGATCTGGATCTCCTCGACCTTTCCGAGGTCGAACGACATTGCATCCTTATTCCTCCAGTCGATTAGATCCTTCTCAAGCGAAGTCAGCAGAGAGGCAGTGGTCAAATACACCGTCTGCTCTCCTTCGAAGCGGACGTAGATCTGGCTGCCGGTGTAGTCTTTGCTCCCAAGCTCGAGGACCTTCGTCACCTCCTGAGCTTCAACACTCAGGCTTGATTGAGGACTGCCCAATCCGTAGGCCTCGAGTTGGCCGGCTGTATCGTCGAAGGCCTTGGCTCTCTTGGCCCTGTCAATGCTTCTCAACAGTGCATCGACTGTGGCCAGGTCGGCCGAAGCCTCTATCGGGGCTTCAAGATTCCACTTATCATCGGACTTCTTCAACCGAACCGGCTCAGTTCCGGTACGAGTAATCCCCAGTGCAGCTACCTCATCTTCCTCGATCCGGAAGAGACTCTCCTCCAATTCTCTGGCGTTCTCCCTCGCTTCTTCGCCAACGATTTCGTAGAAATACACAAACGCGGCCAGAGCGACAAATACCAGCGCTAATCCAATCAGCTTTCTCATTGTCCTACTCCGACCTGCGCCGACTCCAGACAGCAATCCCAAATACGAGCGTCGCCAAAGGGAAAAAGACCACAGTTGCCCAGAAAATCATGCGCGAATCTGTCTCCTTCAACGTGATCGTCCTGTTCTCAGGATTCTTTGGCCGAATCGAGAGAAGGTCTGTATCTTCGGCCAGCCAACTCACGACGTTCAGAAACAGGTCCCCATTCACAGCGGTTCCAAAGTAAGCATTGGATGCAAATTCAGAGTCTCCGAAGACCACAATACGCGACTCCAAAGAGGGGCTCTCTTCCGTTTCACTTCCCTCTTCGTCCCCTTCTTCCGGAGATTCCTCAGGACCGCTCCCAGCACCCTTTGCGGCCGCTTCGCTGCCTTCGTCCCCTTCTTCCGGAGCCCCTTCCCCGCCTTCCTGAGAAACCGACTTAACAGCCACGACAGCCAATGCCACCGGGCCGGCTGTGTCGATTTCTTCATCAAATGAGACTTCGTCTACCTCGATTTCGACTTCACCCCAACTCTGCGGCGAAGAACGAACCAGCTCAGTTGTCACATAGTCGAGCTCGCTCGCGACGGTGGCAACACTTCTAGTTCCGGGAAATATACTCATGGTCTGCTGAAAATCTTCGGTGATCGGATGCGAAGCATAGTCAACGCCGAGGGGAGCTCCGGCTCCAAAGCCGAACAGCTGCCCGAGCCCTGTGGCATCCACGACAAAGTCGTCCCTTAATTGGAGTCCGTACGGTCCAAGCAACTCATTCATCTCAACGTCGGACTCAGGATCCGTAAGGAGAAAGAATTTGCCTCCCGAAGCCAGGTACTCTTTCAGCAGTTTCACCTCATTTGGGAAGAAATTCACCTTGGGTCCAGCCGATACAATCACGGAAGCATCTTCT
>JAUVSF010000694.1 GCA_030597245.1 Acidobacteriota bacterium | reverse complement strand
GTTTTGCGAAAGCTGTTAATCTCGGCATCGAAAACGCTGCGACCCGATACGTCGCACTTCTCAATAACGATGCTCAAGTTGATCGACATTGGATCGAAGTCGGCCTGGGCGCTTTCGAAAACTACCGGGACTATTGGTTCTTCGCATCCAGAATGATCGACATGAGGGATCGGTCACGGCTCGACAGCGCGGGTGACTGCTACGGCAAGACAGGTTTGGCCTACAAGAGAGGCTTTGGCGAACCCATCGAACGATACTCCAAAAGCGAACCAGTGCTAGGGGCCAGTGCCGGAGCTGCCTTCTACCGGAAGGAACTCTTCACTAGAATTGGCTTGTTCGATGAAGGCTACTTCCTCTACCTGGAAGATGTTGATTTGAGTCTGAGGGCACAACTCCACGGCTTCAAGTGTCTTTACCTTCCGGAGGCAATTGCCTATCACCTCGAAGGGGCCTCGGATCCGGAACATTCCGAAAAAAGGACGGAGTCGCCCGGATGTGGCTTCTATTCCCGTAACCGCGTATTCTGGATTACGAGAAACCGCTGGCAGCTGATGGTAACCTATCAACCTCTTCGACATGTGCCCTGGCTTCTCTACGGTTGGCTGCGAAGCTTTGCATTCCACTTGTTGAAAGCGGGGCATACCGCTTCTTTTCTGCGCGGCCTTGGCGCGGGTGCTCTCATGACCCTTCCAGCGCTCAGGAAACGCAGAGAGCTTAACCGAAGCCGGGTTTTCGAAAACAGTGAGTTATGCGATCTCCTGAGAAAGTGTTAGCCATCTGCGTCAATTGGAACGGCCAGGAGGTCCTGGCTGAGGCGCTGGACTCATTGCTGAAGAGCCAGGGCGTCCAAATGAAGGTTGTCGTGGTTGACAACGCCTCGACGGACAACTCACTCGGGTTGGTCCCTCCCGGCGTCGAGGTGGTCCTACGTCTGAAGAACGACGGGTATGGAGCAGCCATCAATTCGGTGGTCAAGCCTTATTTCACCAGTCCGAATCAACGGGATGTGACGCCACCAACCTACTTTCTGCTCCTCAATAACGATGTGGTCTTCGAACCTGACTCAGTGCAGCGGCTCGTCGAATTTGCCGACACCAAAGGTCAAGGGATATTCGGTCCCAGGGTCGTCCAGCATGACCGGCCAGACCATTTGGAAACAGCCTGGGGTGAACTTACCTGGAGTCACGTCCTTGCTCATTACAAAGGTAAGGGGGAGAAGGTTGGCCCTCGCTGGGATCGAGACGAACCGGTCAGCCTACTCCTGGGCAGCGTTCTACTGGTTCACAGGAGCGTCTTTGAGAAGATTGGATTCTTCGACGAGAATTTCTTTATGTATCACGAGGAGGTTGACTTCCTGTATCGCAGTCAGCTGGCAGGCATTAACGCATACTTCTGCAACGGCTGTCAGGTGCGACACCGGGGAGGCCACGGAACCCGTCGGGAACCGTGGAAACGAATCTACTGGACCCGGCGAAACACCGTGCTGTTTTTTCGAAAGCACAAGGGATCGCCGGCACATTGGTTCTGTTTCTTCGCCACTCTGAAAATGAGTCTTTTCTACAACATCATCAGCCTCAGGTGGAGGCGGGCGAGCGTGATCTTACGAGGTGTCAGAGACGGATTCGCATGGCGCGAGGGCCAAGGCTCTGCCCCCAACAGCCGCCCGAGACCTACAAGAGAAACCAACGGCACCGGATCATGAAGAATCGCGAGCATTCCGGCGCCCCACACGTAAGCTTCGTCGTACCGTGCTACAACTCCCGGCGCACCGTCGGCTTTACGATCAAGGCCATTCTTCAGCAGGATTTTGATACGCCTTTCGAAGTGATCGTAGTCGACTCGTCGGCGAAACCTGTAGCCGACTGGCTCAGCTCTCGTTTCCCCACGGTCAAGGTGCTAACGTCCCCTGAGCGAATGTTCCCCGGCACAGCACGTAACGCCGGTGCTCGCCAAGCCGGAGGCCGTTATCTAGCCTTCATCGATGCCGACGCAATGCCTGAAAAGCAGTGGCTCAGTAGACTCTACGCAATAACCACAGAGGATAACAAAATCGTCTCCAGCAGCGGTGCTGTCGCCAATGCAAACCCGGAGTCGTTTGCCTCCCGGGTACTTCACTGGGTTGAATTCAGCTCATTCCTCAAGGGGCTTAAGAGTGGTCCCCGGCCCCATCTCTCGAGTTCGAACCTCCTGATCTCGCGAGAAGATTTCATTCGATCCGGGGGATTCAGCGAAGACTATCGAATGGCAGAAGATCTTCTCTTCTCAGCGAAGCTGAAAGAAGGACTCCATTTCGAGGGTTCGGTAGGAATTTCACACTTTCATCGATCACGATGGGCGGGAGTCCGCAAACATCTGCATGCGCTCGGCAAGTGGAGTGGGCGACTCCGAAGCGGTGGCGGTCTTTCGGGAAGCTGGATCTCGAGAAACAGGGGCGCGTGTCTTCTGCTGCCTTTTTATAGAACGCCTGCCATCATCTTCCGGGTGTTTCGGGCTGACCGGAGCGCTGGAGTGTTTGCACTAATCCACGCTCCTCTTATTTTTTCAGCACTCGTCCACTGGACAGGAGG
>JAUVSF010000578.1 GCA_030597245.1 Acidobacteriota bacterium | reverse complement strand
CTTGGGTCTTGGGTCTTGGGTCTTGGGTCTTGGGTCTTGGGTCTTGGGTCTTGTAAGGATTGTCCTGGTTTTCGGAGGTGGGTTGTCAACCCAATTCAGCGTTTAATTTGCGCATGCGAATCGCAGATGACAACCAGTTTTTGATGTATGGCGTGGGGCTAAAGCACCACGCTCCGAACGCTTGTCGAGCCGAAGGCCTAGCGCCAGATGCGGGGGCGCGGCCTTCGGGCCGTGCGAGTCCTGCTCCCTACTGTTCAACTCTGCCTATCCCCGCGATTCGGCTTTTGACCTTGCAATTCGAAAAGCCCTACCGCGCAAGACGTTACCAGTGGTCACCGACTCCAACGGTGAGATTGCGCCTATCGCCCCGCGAGGCGGGGCTGAGACAACGTTCTTAGGAAGACTTCACTGCTCACTTGCTCTTAGGATTCTCGGGATCCCATTTATTCACACGCTTCTGCAACTTGACGGAGGTTCAGCGATAGCTGGACGCTGGGGATGTGGATTTCGGCCCCGCCTCGCGGGGCGACATGTGTCGAGCCCAGTACGTCAGTGCTGGGTATTGACGCCACCACAACAATTCGAGTCCGTCAGGACGGCATGAACCACAAACCGTTCCGAAATTCGTCAGCCGTTCTTTACCCATCTCGTGGGCGAAAGTAGAATAGCCCGGAATAGGGACCTGCCTTTCGGCAAGAAGATAAGGGGAATCGTGATGAGTAAGCAACACACCTCTGAACTCTCAGAATATACTGAGGCTTTGCGTAAGAAAACTACTCGGCGTCGGGTGTTGAAGACCGCTGCACTCACAGCAGCTGCCCTGGCCTCGGGGAGATCCTTGATGCGTGCCGAATCGGCTGGAAATGTCTCAGCTTCGCTCAAGGGCCGCATCAATCAGTCTATCGTGTACTGGTGTTTCGAGAAGTACTGGGATGTGGAAAGAACCTGCCAAATCGCTAAGCAACTTGGATGTTCAAGCGTTGAACTGGTCGAGCAGAAATACTGGCCCTTGCTAAAGAAGAACGGTCTGGTGTGCGCACTTGCCGCAAGTCATGGCTTTGAGAAGGGTATGAACAACCGCAAGTATCAGAAGATGTGTCTTGAGAAGATCCGCAACTCCATTGATGCTTGCGCCGAGTTCGGCTTCCCCAACGTCATCACCTTCACAGGGTTCCGCGAAGATATTCCTGACGATGTTGGGCTCGAGAACTGTGTCGATGGCTATAAGCAAATCATTGGGTACGCCGAGAAGCAGAAGGTCAACCTCTGCCTGGAGATGCTAAACAGCCGCGTCAAGACTGCGATGCAGGGCCATCCCGGGTATCAGGGCGATCACACCGACTACTGCATGGAGATCGTTCACCGAGTCGGTTCCGCTCGAATGAAGCTTCTGTTTGACATCTATCACGTTCAAATAATGGATGGGGACATTATTTCTCGAATTCGCGAATACAAGGACCATATCGGGCATTATCATACGGCCGGAAACCCGGGTCGGAAGGAGCTTGATGACCAACAGGAGATCAATTACAGGCCGATCATGGAGGAGATTGCGAAAACCGGGTATGAAGGCTTCGTTGGACAGGAGTTCATTCCCACGCGTGATCCTCTTCAGGGGTTAAAAGAGGCGGTCAATCTTTGCGATGTATGAGGGTTAAACATGGAGGCTTTTGGAATGGCAACTCTGAGGCAGTGGCGCAACGGACGAATCCTTTCTAACCTGGTCGTGCTGGGTTTGATAATGGGGTTCGCGAATCCGGGACTGATGTGTGCCGACTCTGATCTCTGGGTCGTTTACGATGGCTTCGATGGTCCGGGAAAGGGGAAACATATTGTTCTGGTCTCAGGTGACGAGGAATATCGTTCGGAGGAGGGCCTGCCCCAGTTAGGGAAGATTCTGGCAAAGCATCACGGCTTCAAGTGCACAGTTCTTTTCGCGATTGATCCTGAGGACGGCACCATCAATCCAAGCTTGGTTGACAATATCCCCGGCCTTCAGGCTCTAGAGACGGCCGACCTGATGATCATCGCAACTCGGTTTCGAGAACTCCCTGATACTCAGATGGAGCACATCGTTCGTTATGTTGACTCGGGGCGGCCAATCATAGGCATGCGAACGGCCACGCACGCCTTTCGGTACAGCAAAGAATCCGACAGCAAATACCGATTTTACGACTTTCAGAGCAAGATCTGGGAAGAGGGTTTCGGACGTCAGGTGCTTGGCGAGACCTGGATCGCACACCACGGGCACCATGGTGTGGAAAGTACACGCGGGATCATCGTTGAAGGGATGGAGGATCATCCAATCGTTCGTGGCTGCGATGACATCTGGGGTCCAACCGATGTGTATGAGGTCCGCTTGCCGATGTGCGATACGTGCCAACCCCTGGTCCTGGGTCAGGTCCTTTCAGGGATGGAACCTTCCGACACTCCAGTTGTCGGCAAGAAGGTCCGGAAGAGTGGCGGCAAGGAGCGTGAAGTATTTCCCAACGATCCGATGATGCCGATCGCCTGGACCAAGAAGTACACCGGCAAGGAGGGCAAAACCAGTCGCATCTTCACAACCACCATGGGCGCTTCTGAAGACTTGTTGAGTGAAGGATTGAGACGGCTTCTGGTCAACGCCACATACTGGTGTGCAGGGATGGAAGATCGGATTCCGGAACGTGCCAACGTAGATCTCGTCGGAGAATACAGCCCAACCAGTTTTGGATTCAACAAGTACAGAGTCGGACTCAGGCCATCCGATTATGCTATGAAGCCTTAACGGTTTGAGGTGCCCCGTGGTCAAGTGATCGGCTCTATCGAGAACCGAAAACCCAATCGTCTCTTTGCGTTCTTGGCGTGAGACGAATTGATTTCACGCAAAGCCCGCCAAGGGTATGGAGGTGCTTTCACGCTACGTGATGCGAGGGCCTCAGTTTCTATGGGGCGCGTTGCCAGAAGGACACCACGGCGTTAAGGTGTCTCTGTAGCGAATCCAGGAGGAGGAAGCCGCTCGTCAGATGAAAAAGCGGAAGCTAGGGCTTCCGCACTCCAAAGGTAAACCCTTGATTCTTGGTGGTGATCTTATGAATTGGCCCGGCTCACCACCTTCCCCTTGGCCCGGGATCGTAAAGGAGTCCTCATTCTCAGCTCTTTATACTCTGAAGGCAGTTCGTCAGAAGTCACTATTCTTGTGGCGAAAAGTGCCCGGAAGATCCATGGGAGGCTGTGTTTGGCGTATTTCCTCAGAACGTCAGGTGTAATAGACCCTGAACGAATAACAACCGGGGCCCCAATCTGCCACTGCCCAAGGAAGAAGTAGCGCACAAGGATGAACTATGGATCGATAGCCAACGGGCACAGAACGCTACCACAAGCCGGGGACAGCAGCCGTACAAGCGCAACCCAACCAAACAGGACGTCGACAGGAGACGGGCGATTT
>JAUVSF010000190.1 GCA_030597245.1 Acidobacteriota bacterium | reverse complement strand
TGTAAATGTAAGTTGAGATGCAAATCATTCTCACTTGAGGATAAGCTGGCAAAGTCATATTCAGTGAAGTCGCTCCTAAAGCGCAGGACTTCAGAACAGTGCGGCGGTCGATTGTTAGTGCCATGTTTCCCTCCTGTCATCCCAGTGCCACAAGCACACCACACCCATCCCGCCTTCACCGATCTTTTCCAGTATCCGGTAGTGAGAGACAGTCTTTCCGATCATGACACCCTCCGGGTTATGTCTCTATGCTAACGCCGGGGGCGAGGAGGGGCAATGGGAATCAGGGTGTCGGGAACGGCGAGAGCGGATTACTCCGTCTCCTTCTCCATCGCCGCTAAGCGGCGGCGCATTTCGCCGAGTTCATCCACATCTCCTACATTGGATTCGATACTGGAATCACAATCTCCTGACCAACGATGATTTCACTGTACGTTCCCAGGAATGTTCGCTTAAATGCCTCTATGCTGGCATCGCAGCTATCGTGTGGAGATAAGCCGACGACACCGACGTCTCTTTCCCCCAGATAATCGATATTTCCTTGTACCTCTTCGATTGAAAGGAACTCACCGGGCAGCTTCCAGGTCGCCACGTAGCGGTGTACGTCGATGTTTCGGCATTTGACCACAGGATAGTGAAGACCGCCCAGTAACCCATACAGCGGGGCGTCGAATAGAGCCTCGGTCCGGTCCACGAGCTTTTTCAGGGTCTGGTGGCCACAGCCGGAAATCACAACGATCCCTTTGCTTTCTACGTTGATGACAAGGGCTTGTTCTGGGATCTCGCCCACAAAGAAGCAGTAATTGGTGATAACGCCCGTCGTCGCGACTCCCGGTGCGATCACCGTTGGGTTTTCTGACCATTCCACCTCGATGCCTGGGTACTCCATCGGCACTGGTGTGAACGCTTTGATCCGCCCAAGGTCGATCTGGTGGCCAGTCAGTGAAAAGGTGTTTTTCCGCGCCCATTTTCCCCCGCCGGTGTGGTCTCCATGCGGATGCGAAATGACTATCAAGTCAATTTCCCGAATGTTGACTCCGAGCTTTTGCATATTCTGCAGCAACGGGGAAGGGTCTTCCTGCTTGGTGTTCAGTCCTACATCAAACAGAATGGTCGTATCGTCGGTTCTCACCAGGTATGCAACACCCGATTCTCCTTTCAGGCTTTCGTGTGCCACGTGCCAGTCGATCAGTGGGAGGATCGACAGTGTCTTCGTAGTGCCGATATCGGTTAATTTGCCTAGTTCTGACTGCTTTCGTCGCCAGTCCTCAGCTATCTTCGGAAGCGCATCCAGATACTTCTCGTAGAGTTCGCGAGGTTCCCCAAAACGGTCGAACAACATCGCGTAAGTGCTGTCTTCAGCCTGCAGTTTGGAGAGCCTGGCCAACTTCCTCCTCGAAGGACAATCCCTGCGCCGCAGCAGAGGAATAAAACAAAACGAGAATCAAGAGGACTCGGATCCATTGAAGTCGATTCTGCATGGTAGCCTTCCTTCCTAAATTATATCGAAGCGGACTAGAAAACGTTTCACGGACCCAAGATCGGCGGCGCGAACAGGCTGTGTCGCCCGCTGCCCTCTCTCATACCTGAAGAAGACTGGGACATGGTCGCAGGGAAAGCCGTTCGAACGTCCCTCTCAAACCGCTCCAGTGGCCGACGGTCCCCGGCGAACTTCTCGGGAAGGAACTTCAGGGCAACAGGGCGTCCCAGTGTGGTGTCCTCGGCCATATAGACGACGCCCATTCCGCCACCGCCGAGCTTCTCCTTGATCTCGAAGTGAGAAACGGTTCGCCCGATCATCTTGCTACTCCGTGGGAACAAGGCGTTTGAGCTCTTCGAACCAGTTGAAGACGAAAACCAGTTCGGTCGGATCTTCTTCTTCGGATTCACGGATCAGCAAGAAGCGCTTTCCATCATCGCCCACCTCAAAACTCTGGTTGAAGCTGCCTTGTTTCACGTCAGCGCAAATGGCACAGATTGGGGTGATTGGCTAAGAGACACTCTGGGGGATTGAGGAGGGAAGCTGCCTTTTCTGCCCTCTCCCTACACAGGAAGAATCCAGTAGCTGTATCCATACCCATCCACCTGCTCTCTGGACAGAAAGATAGAACGGAGAGCTAGGACGACTTATGTCGTGTTGCAGGCAGGACCCTCCTGAAGAGTTGTGTCCGCTGATTGAGCAAAGGGTACACCTTTAAACAGGGGAAGGGGGAATCCGTGGAAGACCAGTCAGGACCGCTTGATGGGCAATCGAGACATAGAGCAACGTGGCCTGCTGTGATCGCTGTTTGCTACGCAGTGTTCTCGATTAGGGCTTGCCTACTCCCTGGTCACAGTGGCGATGTTGTGATACTTGCGCCACCGCCCAGCCTCCCTAGTTTCATCCTGCACCGAGAGCATGCCGTGAATCTGTTTCGTCTCCGCGTCGTAATATATCGACATGTTCTTCATCGCCAGCGGCTTGCCGTCGGTTCCGGATAAGTCGCCGAGCACGGCGTCCCTGCGCACCTGCCGCCAGTTTAGGCCGTCGGGAGAGTAATACAGGTAGATATTGTGCACCCCCATCGGCGCATCCGTCCCTTCCCCTGAGTGCCAATGGCCAGATCGCCACATCCACCACTCATCCGCCGCATGCCGGAAGACGAAGGGGAAGACATATTCTCCCTCGCCGCCGCGGACCGGCGTCAGGTTGCGTACCACGCCGGCGGCATCCTTCGCAAAAAACCATTCCCGCCCGTCCGCCGAATAACAAAGTGACGTCCAAATCCCACCATCTTTCTTCAGGTCCGGCGCTCCCAAGTAATCGGCAAAAAGCAGGAATCGATTGTGCGTGGGGCGAGCATGATCGGGCGTCGCCCGCCCGCCGGGCAGAAAGATCAAGTTCCCCACGCCGGTATACATGGTCCAAGGGAGCACCTTGTCCTGATATTCTCCCACCGGCCCTTTCACTTTGCCTTCATATTTCCACATCGCCGATCTGGGCGCCTCGCGTCCAGCCAGTAGCGCCTCCTTTAACACGTTCACACGCTCTGCCGACCCGGCGAAGGATGCGACGAACCAGAGTCCATCAACAGCTGGATGATCTCGGCTAATAGCGCCCAGCCCCAAGAAATCGCCGCTCGCCAGCTTCGCCACTGTGGTGCGCGTCATCAGCCGGTCCGGTGCCGCCCTTTTCGGGTCGGCGGGATCGGGTAGGTCGTCTATTGCTTCCCACGTCATCACCGGCGCAGCCGAGATCCAGGTGAGAAGATTCCCTGGCTCGCGAGTGAAAGAGACCGCTACCCCGCCGGGCCACAACAAGCCCGGACAGTCGCAATCCGACTTCGAGAGTCCCCAGTTCACAAAGGAGGCAATCCGCCCGTCCTCCATCTTGATGAAGGAGTGATAAGATCCTATCAACTCCGTCTTCTCCCAGCGCCCGGTCCAGGTCAATTCCGGAGTCTTATCCTCGGCGCCATACCCAACGACCAGCGCCCCCAGCAGCCAGCACACCGCTGTCAACCGATACACCATCGCATCTTCCCCCGGCTAGATCGCTCTATAGCCAGCATACATTCTAATCGCAGTGCCACCCCGGATCAATGCAACCTTTTTCGCTTGCTTGTGATCTCTTGCGGCACCTATAAAGGTGTAATCAGCCGGAAGAAGGAGAAGAAGAATGAGGACACATCCAACCTACACTCTGTTGACGACCCTCGCGGTTGTCTCTCTATTTACTGTCTTGTCCCTGGAAGCGGGCACGGGCGGCAAGCCGGGGAAAGGTCCTGGTTGGGGGACCGGCCTGGTGAGCGACGAGTACTCGCCCGGCATTGGCAGCGACGGAAAAGGGATATACGTTAACGATGAGGAGGAATGTGTTTCCGTAGCGGTTGGGAGCGGTGACGGCTTTTACCAGATTCGTACGGTCAAAAACAACGACCGATGCAATTCCCAAACCGGGGAACAACGTCGCTATCTTACTGTGGACTTTGGATTGTACGCACACCCCGACCTAGACCTTGAGGACGTTTCAAGTGTTGAAAATATCCCCGCTCGGTTCATCGCTCGGAGAGCGTTCTCAACCAGGGCGGAGACTACGGGGACGCCGGTCGATATCCACGTCTTGCAGGTGAACGGTGATGGAACCACGACACAAGAGACGGCCTGGCTGTTTCGCTATCAGAATTGGGCAGCCGTTTCGATCAACCCAAACGGTTCGAGAAGGATTTCTCTCGGCCCAGAAGAGGCCACCGCAGATCTGTTTGAGATAGTCTTACGTGTTAATCCAAAGAATGGAAAAGTCCGCACTCAGGAAGAACACCGAGGTACGTTCGTCTTGCCTTTTGACGTTCTTGCTGAGCGGCAGTAACTTGCGCTCATAACTGCGCTGCCGATCATCCTTTGCGACCACGGTGCTCGTGGGCTGCTGCATGGTGCAGTAGGGCATCTGGTAGGAAGTTGAGAGGACCCTCTCGATGCGGGGAGTATCTTCGGCCAGATACACTTCCCCCCGCCGCCCAGTTTCTCCAGTATCCGGTAGTGGGAGACCGTCTGTCCGATCATGACACCCTCCGGGCTATGGCTCTATGCTAACGCTACGGTCGAGGAGGGGCAATGGGAATCGACAGCCTAAGCCATGTCAGCCTGTGCTGGAGAGGAGTTCTTCGATCTCAGGTTAATCAGTTCGCGTATGTGCCTTTGGTGGCTTGAGCACGCTTGTGCACGGTGTTGGAGGGAGATTGTTGTAGATTTCGAAAATGTTGTCAGTGGAGATTTGAGGTCCTCACCGCCTGCCACGAAACCGAAACCGCCGGGGGGAACTTCTAAGGAGAAGAGATCTCAACTTGTCGAGGCTGAAGTCCATGCGGATTCGGACCATGCTCACCTCATCTGCAGAATCGAGGTCGTAGCTGAACCGGTAGACCACGGACTCGAACCTGTGGCCCACCCGGCCCCATATTCCGTTGTCCATGCTGTGAGTTGCCGCTGGCGGGGAAGGCCGCCCTAATTGCTCACGCGATCCACGGTATCATCCGGTGGTGAGATTTGGACTCGTACTTGTTCATTCCCGATGCTGACGAGGTGGACCAGAGCGGGAATGTGCTTCTGAATGGCCACAACGTGGCCAAAACCTAGGTCGCCTTAAACAACTCTTTCCGGATAGTTCACGGTAGCCCCCAGTTAGCTATTCACAGGCCCGTTCTTCAATACTGCATCTAATAGAAAACGTCCCATTAACAGAACACACGTCCCAATGAGCAGGAACTTCTTCGGTTCCGGACACTTACCTTTGCCTACTGCTAGCCGCACGATTCCCCAGACAATCCCTGAGAAGATGAGTCCGCTTACGATTGCCTCGACGGTGTAACCGACCGACACCTCCACGGGTTCCTCGAATAGCAATCTGGATGGGAGTACAACCGCCGCGATTCCAGCCAAGCTAACAGCAAACGCCCTAGTGCTCATAGCCAGAATAATAGTCTTAGAGTTTGCTTAAGGCTAGAATGACCCTCACTGATTGGATTGAACGGGAATCTTTGATCTTAAGTGTTGTTAACGATGTTGTGAAATGATCGGCGAAACCCGACCAAATTCGACG
This sequence comes from Acidobacteriota bacterium, assembly GCA_030597245.1. Lineage (GTDB taxonomy): Bacteria > Acidobacteriota > UBA6911 > RPQK01 > JAPXNP01 > JAUWTT01. Next base: position 2,673 of record JAUVSF010000190.1, on the reverse strand, counting down.
AAAGACAACGAAGGGGCTAGCTTAACTAACCTCTTCGATATCAACGTTATGCGTCTTTTCCAACGACTTGGAAGAACGAGTAGCAAATGATGAGTTGTGACGTTCTCATCCTAGCCCTTGATCCACCGGTAGGCAAGATCTGATTCTGGCTGTCTGAAATGAATAGCGGTCGGATTAGTGGAGAGCCGTGTTGGTGTTTGGATGAAAAAGCTGATTTCAAGAATCTTGCCAGCGAGAATCTCCCTTTCCCCACCGCCTGACACAAAATCGAAACTGCCGGGGGGAAGTTCGGTGGCGACCTACAGTTTATTGAGACGTGAAAGGGGCGTTGATATACTCCGGCGTATGCGAAAAGCCAGTTTAGCAGTCATGTTGTGTTGGGCCTTGTCCGTCCCAGTTTTTGGGGCAGATATAAGCGGCAAGTGGGCTTTCTCGGTCGACCTAGATATGGGCAGCGGCAATCCTGTCTTCACCTTCCAGCAAGAAGGCGAGAAACTGACGGGTACGTATTCAGGTGCGGCAGGCAAGGCCGATCTGACCGGGTCGGTCAAGGGGAATCAAGTTGAGTGGAAGTTCACAGCCCAGTTCCAGAGTATGGACTTTGACGTCGTCTATGAAGGCAAAATTGAAGCAGACAACGCCATGAAGGGCACATGTGATTATGGAGGGCAGGTAGCCGGAACCTGGACCGCCAAACGGGCAGAATGAAAGCGGATAGGTCAACCTTCGTATTCCGTCTCGGTTGCCCGTGACTTCATTTCCGCTCCTCCTCCAATGCCTCCACGCAGCAGGCCCGTCAGGCATACATCTCCCATAACCGGAACAAACACCCATGGGCGGGAAGTCAACGCTCGCTATTCTCAGCTTCTCTTTCAACCGAACCTATCGGCAGTTGCCCTATCAGATCCTTTAGGAACACTTCCCTCCGCTTGAGGTTCTCCCGGAAATCCATCGAATCCGTATCTGCAATCTCCATCCGCAATTCCGAGAGATAGTAAGTGAGGATCTCTTTCAAGTCCACGGCCTCGGTGTCGGTTAACTCAAGCCTCACCATCCCAAAGCTCCTGTCGTGACTGTGTCCATACAGACAATAATTCCGAACCCTCTTTCTTGATCCTTATTATGATGTACCCCATCGGTCTGCCCGAAGACGATTTCCGAAATCGCTTAAACCGCAATCCCGGAGCAGCATCGCAACTGTGCCGTTGTCCAACGCTCTGAATAACACCTATCCCGCCTTCGCCCAGTCTCTCCAGAATGCGGTAATGGCTGATGTTTTGGCCTGCCAAGTTCTCTCCCTGCTTGGGGAGTCCTGTATGCTTTGCCGACGGCGGAACCAACCGCAATCAGACTCGAAAGGCGGCCGATGGAACGATCCAGCAGTCCCCAATCGGGTAGGAAATGAACCTCAGTCTTTGAGTACGAAGGTAACCTTCAGGTCAACACGGAACGCTTTGACTTCTCCGTTTTCCACCACCACTTGCTGCTCTTTGACCCAAGCACCCTTGATGTCCTCGACAGTCCCAGCAGCTCGCCGAACCCCTTCTCGGATGGCTGCTTCGAAACTCTCGGGAGATTCTGCGCTAATTTCGATCACTTTTGCTACTGACATATCTTCTCCTTTCTGGTTCTGACGCCTCAGTGATTATTGAGACGTGCAGAGACTCTAAAACCATGTTGCGCTCTAGCGACGTATCCTCAGCCAGATGCACCTCTCCCCTCTCGCCTTTGGTGAGTTTCTCCAGAGTTCGGTAATGGGAGATCGTTTGTCCGATCATGGCGTCCCTCCCGGTATTGTCTCTATGCTAAACCTGTGGCGAACTGGAGGCAATGGAAATGCCCTGTCAATCAAGACAAGGTCGAATAGATCCCGATTACGACCGGGATGTCAGCACCGGCATGAAACAGAGCGGACCCCCAAACGCTATCCGTCTTCAGCATTAAATACCCCCATGCCAAAGCCAAAACCATCAGAATGACCAGAAACGAAAGAACATCCGGCGTGTACGTCACCTGTACATGCCCCAGAGTGAAGACAATGGCAGTTAACAGATTGGCGTAACGCGATCCAAACAGACCCTGATAATTACGCAAGAATAGCCCTCGAAACAGCAACTCCTCGTTGAGTCCGTTTGCCAGAACGAAAATCAAGATCCAAGGGACCCACGGAATAACGCGGGCTAAGCCGAGTTCCTGACCCTTGAACAACCCTTCGGCAATGGGGAATGCCGGCAGGGCAAACATTACAAAACCGATTGCACCGAGGGTTAGGCCCAGTTTGAGCCTACCTTTCTGGAGGTAGATGGAACCCATACCGGCACCAGAGAGCTTGATCAGTACCAGCATTGGGAGAACCAGCCAGAGAGTCTCCGAGAGTTTGGCCACAGCGATGCCTTGCGGGGTGCTGACGTCCAGATTCAGCCATTCCAACAGAGAGCCGCCAAACTTCCAGCTTAAAATCAAGGCCAGAGAAGCCACGAAGAAAGCATAGAAAACCCGCCAATAGGGATTGAACCTCTCACTGCGACGCGCCATCAGCGCCAGAACTAGAAAGACGGCTGAGAACCCCATTCTCACCGCGATCTCAATCCCGTCCGGAATGTTTGGCGAATAGGTCATGCTGACCAGAAAGACCAGAAGACCGCAGATCAGAAAGAACAAGAACAAGGCTGT
>JAUVSF010000213.1 GCA_030597245.1 Acidobacteriota bacterium | reverse complement strand
GAAATAGGGCGTAGCCAGGTCATAGTAACCGCCGGCAACGAAGATCTTTAGATTCTGATTCTTGGTAATGGCTTTGCGCAGAGTCTCGGCAACGTTAAGGTAACGGTTCTCGGCTGGGCCAAACTTCCAGGGGCGGACCCGGTCTGTCAGAATCTCGTAGGGAAGATCACTGGCGAATTCCAGATCTCTGCGTATGTAATCGTTAAGAGTCGCTGTATACGGTCCCAGGATAGCTGACATACTCGGATCAAACTCAATGCGCTCTCCCGCCGAATCAGCGTCGAATCCGGTGAAGCGGCTGTCAAGTCTGCCGGTAGTCTTACCTTGCTTCCTCAACAGTTCCTTGAAAAAGCGAGTATCACGAATACGCAAGTTGCTCTGGAGTACATACTCCTTGTCCAGTCCAGTGTATTGGGCAACCTTTTCAGCGACCTTGCTCCTTTCGGCATCTTTGAGCTGACTCCCTTTCCACAGAGCAAGCAGGTAATCATTGACGGCGAACTCTTCCACCTTCTTCAGCGTCCCCTCCAAATCAGCTTGTAATTCCGGTGAAAGCTGTTTGTGGTACCAGGCGGCTGCGGCATAAGACGGGAGATAGAGAATGTATGGAAGGTCGTTTCCGGTGTCAAAAAGCAAGGTCTGAAAATCGAGAACAGAGGAGACGAGAATGATGCCGTTCAAGTAGATGCCGTGGCGGCTCTGCAGATAGTCCGACAGACCGGCTGCCCGGGTGGTTCCACAGCTCTCACCGGCCAGGAACTTCGGTGAGGCCCAGCGTTTGTAGCGGGTCGTGTAAAGCCGAATGAATTCACCAACAGACTCGATGTCTTCAGTCACTCCGTGGAAGCTTTGCGGGTCCTCGCCCGGCGCGGTACGACTGTAGCCGGTTGTCACCGGGTCAATGAAAACGAGATCGGTAAGGTCCAGAAGAGAGAACTCATTCTCAGTAAGTTGATATGGAGGAGGAAGTTCAAAACCCTCGTCATCCATGACTACTCGCTTGGGGCCAAAAGCTCCCAGGTGCAGCCAGACGGATGAAGAACCGGGACCGCCATTAAACGTGAACGTAACTGGTCGCCGGGACGGGTCTTCCACACCTTCCCGCGAGTAAGAGATGAAAAAGACGGTTGCCCTGGGTTTCCCCTCTTCAGTTCTCAACACGAGTGTGCCGGCTCGTGCGACATAATCAATCAGTGTTCCGCCGACATGGGCGGAATGATGGGTTTCCGAAATGACATCTTCCAGGGGTGGGTGCTCGTCAACATCATCTTGATCGGAGTCGTTCTTTTCCTGTGTCTGCTGACTGAACAGCGTGAGAGAAAACAAAATGGTTAGAAGAAGGCACGCCTGCAGGGCCTTGGTGTTGTGCATCGCTCTTTCCTCGTATCCTTCCCGGATTCCAGCTCCCAAGTTGTGAAGGTGTCATCCTACGAGAATAGCTTGCTCATCTGCAAACGGTGTACCGTAGGACAAGCGTAGGACAACCTTCCAGGTTGTCACTCCGGGCCTCGTGACAAGCAAGGATGCTTGTGTTACGGGAAGATGGCCTTCCAGGCCGTCACGACCCGCTTCATGACAAGCAAGATGCTTATCTTTCTTGTAAGTGGTTAAATGGGTAGAAGGTTCTTGTGAAGCCTGATTGAACTCGGCTTACAGAAAGCTGAACAGAAGTGCCATTGCTTAGAAAAGGAGTCACCAATGAAATTGTTGAGACATGGTCCGAAAGGCTCTGAAAAGCCGGGTGTGTTGGACGATGAAGGGGACATTCGAGACTTGTCTGGAGTGATCGGTGACATCGATGCCCGATTCTTGGGGAGCGAAGCGTTTGAAGAGGTTCTGGAACTTGATCTATCGGGACTTCCACTGGTGGGCGCAAGTCCAAGACTCGGGGTTCCGGTTTCTTCAATCGGTAAGTTCGTCTGTGTCGGACTGAACTATGCCGATCACGCGAAGGAATCGGGAATGGAACTGCCAAACGAGCCGATTCTTTTCATGAAGGCGACCTCTGCCGTCTCGGGCCCCTTCGACGATGTTCTTTTGCCAAAGTACTCGGAGAAGGTGGATTGGGAGGTCGAGTTGGGAGTGGTGATTGGCAGAGAAGCTCGATACGTTTCTCTGGAATCTGCCCTTGATCACGTCGCCGGGTATTGTGTTGTCAATGATGTGTCGGAACGCAAATTCCAGCTCGAGTCGGGGGGGCAGTGGGTCAAGGGGAAGAGCTGTGACACCTTCGGCCCGATTGGTCCTTACCTGGTCACCCGAGACGAGGTCACTGATTCCAGCTGTCTTCCTCTCTGGCTCGAACTGAACGGAAAACGAGTCCAGGATGGAAATACACGCACCATGGTGTTTGATGTCCCCTACCTTGTTCATTACATCAGCCACTATATGAGCTTGCAGCCTGGTGACATCATCAGTACCGGAACGCCTCCCGGGGTCGGGTTTGCGATGACGCCGCCCACGTTCCTGAAGGAAGGCGACATCATGAGGCTTGGCATTGATGGGCTCGGTGAGCAGCAGCAGAGAGTCGTTCCCTGTCCAGCAGGAACATAGGGTCTCGCCTGTGAGAAACAACTCGCCCAGCACGCAAGAGGCTGTCTCAGAACTCTGAGTCCCGCCTTGCGGGAAGGCATAGACAAAAGCAGTGTCCCCTCACCCCCTCACCGGAACTGACGACTGAACCGTAACAGCAGGGCAACGGCAAAGATGTTGACAGTGACTGTGATGCCGTTCAAAAGGTCCCCCCAACTCCAAAGCAACTCCGCCTCCAGAAAACCGAAGCTGATGGCGACGCAGAACATCCATCGGTACAGCTTGCGTACACGGGGGCCCCATACGAACGCAAAGCACTGCTCACCATAGAAGCACCAGGCTATGAGAGTCGAGTACCCGAAGAGAAATGAAGTGAGGAGCACAAAGTAACCGCCATAGTCTCCCATGAATGTACCGAAGGCGGATGTCGTCAAGGCTGTACTGGTTTCACCACTCATCCAGGTGCCCGCTGCGAGAATGACGAACGCGGTTAAGGTTCCCACCACGGTGTCGATCACAACCCCGAACATTCCAATCAGGGCGAGTTTTTCAGGGTCGTCCGTCTTCGCCGTACTGTACATGATCGGCGAACTCCCGGTTCCCGCTTCGTTGGAGTAGAAGCCACGGGCGACTCCGTATCGAATTGCCATCAGGACAGTGGCTCCTGCAAATCCCCCTGCTGCGCCTCTGGGGGTAAAGGCACTGGAGACTATCGAATTCAAAACTTCCGGGAGGATCTGCCAGTTGTAGAGGAGGATCGCAATGCCTGCTGTTAAGTAGATGAGCACCATGAACGGTGTCAGTTTTTCAAGGGTCTTGGCAATCGATTTCAAACCTCCGATGGTTACCAACCAGGTGAGGATCGATAGCCCCACGCAGACCGGCAGCAGGGGAGAGTCGAAGACCGCTCGAAAGGCGAGGGCAACAGAGTTCGATTGGATTGTTGAAGTGGCGAGCAGAGTCTTGAAGCCCATGGCAAGCGCAAATGTCACAGCCAGCCAGCGCAGCCCCAACAGCTTCTCGATGTAGTACATCGGGCCCCCGGAAAAGGTGCCGTCAGGGCTCTTCTCCCTTTGAGAAACGGCGAGATAGGTCTCTGCGTAGACCAGGATCATTGCTACGAGCGACGCGATCCAAAGCCAGAAAACGGCCCCTGGTCCTCCAATCGCGATCGCCGTTGCCACCCCACCAAGGTTCCCGTTTCCAATGATTCCTCCAAGTGCTGCAAACAGAGACAGCAAGGGTGAGATGTTTCCGTCACCTTATACTGTTCGATACCGGTAGGCCAGTCGGGCTGCTTTGAAGAAATACCTGAACTGCAGTCCCCTCAATCGCAGTGAGAAGTAGACTCCCACAACGCTAAGGAAAATCAGCATCGGGAACCCCCAAAGCCAGGTAGCGGCCTCGCGGATGAATTGGTCGATCGTTCCGAGCATAAGTCTCCAGCCCACTAAAACAGTGAACGGGACAGTTCAACAGCCCTATTTCTCAGAAGCGGTAGGCTGTGTTGAACGGCCCCCACCGCTTCGCAATCCCAGTTTGTTGGAACATCGGGCTAGCTGTTCCCGTCAATAGCCCGTTAGTATAGTGGAGTGTCAACGAGTGAGGAACTTCCTCGGAAGGGGAACCTCCAGATCCACGCCGATGGATGCGACAACCCGGAGTGTTGCCCGGCAAAGTAATTACGATTGCGGTTCTGGTAGGGCGTTGCTAGAGTATCTCCTATCCCGAGTGACTTCTCGTCAACATTTTTCCTGGGGACGGTACCTGTGCCGACCCAATTGGGGTGTGAAAAGTGAAAAAGTGGAGTGTGCCGCTCCTGGTGTTTGCCTTGGGTGGCCTTGTGGGCTGTGGCCGAACCGAAGAAATCAAGGAGACGCCGCGAGTAGCCCTGGTGTTGAAAACGCTTGACAACCCGTTCTTCAGCGTCCTTCGGCAGGGTGCGAAAGAGGCTGCGGCCGAGGCTGGAGTGGATCTGATCGTACAGGCAGCCGAGCGGGAAATGGATGTTGAGCGCCAGATGCAGGTCATCGAGAATCTTATCGAGACACAAGTCGATGTGCTTCTCATTGATCCCACCGGCTCTGGAGAAGTACTGCCGTCGATTCTGAAGGCGAACGAGGCGGGTATACCGGTTGTGATCCTGGATACTCGAATCGATTCAGCGACCGCTTCGGAAATGGGAGTTGAGATTGAGACGTTCGTCGGGTCTGATAGCTACCAGGGAGGTGTTGTGGCAGGGGAGTTCATCCTCGAACAGACGGGCGGCAAGGCAAACGTAGTGATTCTTGAGGGGATTCCAGGACACGAGACAGCTGATTCAAGACTGAGGGGTTTTCTGGCAGCGCTTGAAGGTCACGACGGGATGCGGATACTCGCTTCGCAGTCGGCGAACTGGGAGCGAGACCAGGGCTTCAATGTCGCTCAGGACCTATTGCAGGCACATCCAGACCTGAACGTTGTGTTTGGGTGTAACGACATGATGGCGCTAGGTGCCGTTGAAGCTATCGAAGCTGCCGGCAAGTCGGATCAAGTCATAGTCGTCGGCTTTGATGCGGTGGAAGAAGCGCGTCTGGCCATAGCTGACGGCAGTATGCTGGCTTCGGTTGCCCAGTTGCCGTCGGAGATTGGACGAATTGGCGTCGAGACGGCGGTTCGAATTCTCGAGGGTAAGGACGTGCCCGAAGAGATCCCCGTTCAGATTGAATTGATCACGCGTGAGAACCTCTATCACGTGCAATGGTGATCCCTGGCCTCAGGGTGGGCTATAACCACTAAAGCACGAAATCACTAAGAAGAAGATGGGAAGAGTTGTTTCCCGTATGGAACTTCCCACTGCTCAACCTCCGGCAGGAAGCCCAGTCCTTACCCCTTGATTCCTAGTGCTTTTGTGATTTTGTGGTTAGCCTCTTGGGCCCCACTCCCAGTCAGAAGATATACGCCACTGCAAAACCAACCTGGGCAGCCATCATCATCAGGTACATATGCGTCCACGAGGGATGGTTCTCGGTACGGGCCAGGGCCGCAGGGTCTCTGAGCAGGAGCCAGCAAGTATAGGCGCCCCAAATCGTCAGAACGATCCCGAGCGCAGTTAGTAGCGTGGGGTTACCCGTCAGCAGCGGGCTGTCCGCCAAAGCTGGATCCTTGATCCAGGGATCCTTGAGCCATGTCCCCAGCGGAATCAGGAGCCAGGGTAGTACGAAGGATGGAGCGATCATCCGAGCGGCCCTTTGCACTCCATACTGGACGGGTAACGTCTGGATTCCCGTCGCAGCGTCGCCCTCCATGTCGGAAAAATCTTTCGTGCTGGAAGCTCCCAGCAGGAAAAGGCCGAAAATCAGTCCGATCCACCAGGCTTCGGCGTAGATAATCGGGGCTACCATTCCCCATCCGGCCACCTTGAGCCAGAGCCCCCTCGGTATTGCTATTGTTACGTTAGCCCATATTCCGAGTCGCTTGGTACGTCCCCACGAAGGCAGAGAGTAAACCCATGTGGCCACTGCCGCTCCTGCGTACAGGAAAAACGCACCATGATCGAGTAGCGGGGCCATCACTCGTTGAACCAGAGACACGGAGGGGTAGGGAACTATAAGCCAAACCGGCACAATCCCCAGTACATAAAGGAGAATCGCGTGACGCCATGCCCCGCGGACGGTGACGCGACCCGAAGGAAGGGGCCGGTGAGGTTTGTTGAGGCGGTCCGCCTCCAGATCGGCGATCTGGTTCAGGGTGTTGCTGGCTGCGTTAAGAAACGCTGCACAGAAGCTACCCAGGAACACGTTGATAAGCACCGCCGAGGTTAGTGCCCCGGCAGGATCCGGATTGTGGGCAGACCCAAAGGCACAGATGGCACCCGAGACAATACCCAGCAGGGGTGGTACCAGGGTAAAAGGACGGTCCAAGTCTATCCAGTCGGCCAACTTCATAGGGATTGCCTCTTCCCAGTTTCCCACCGCGCTCCTGCAGTATATGGCCTGTGAAGTGTGGGGGCTAGAAATTGTATATGAAGCTCAAGATCGTGGCTGTATCGTTCTTCTTTATGTCGTGACCTGTAGGTCTGGTGAAGTAATCGTCACGGAACTCTGCTTTCAGCTGAGCTTTTTCGGTAATAGAGGTAGATAAAGCGATTGTGAATCGATATTGTGCATCCCCGAAATCGGAGGTTTTCCAAAGTCCTGAAAGACTCTGGGTCAGCTGGGCAGTCTTGGTGAGCTTAGCTGACAATTCCTGGCCCAGATTCAGTGTTCCGGTCGAGCTCCATTCACCATCCGGCGGCTTTTCCCAGAGTGCTCCACCACCTCCACCAACCCGCAGTTCCAGCTTCTCTGTTTTTTTCAGATGGTAGCCGAGTCCGGCAACCGGGTTGATTTGACTTTGGATCTCCTTGGGGATGTCTCGGTAGTACACGGCGCCGGCAAAGAAGAAAAGCCTATCGGTGAGGGTGTACTCATCGCGGAATCTGATGTCCAGTTTGTCAACGTTTGTGTCCCCGCTGTCCGAACCCCAGAGATAAATACTGTTGATCCTTATGAGATTCCGAGTCTTTGGGTCACGGGTCAGGTCAAATGACCAGTTGAAGTTCTTCGTATCACTGTTACCCGTTGTCAGAGAGAATCCAGCTCCAACACTGCCTTCCCAAATCTTGTCGGGTGGTTGCTGGGCGGGCGCTTGGCCTCTGCAGACGGATGCAGACAAGACGACAGTTGCGAAAAGGATCGCGAGATTCAGTTTCCGTAAGAAGTTCATAGTTCCTCAGCTGTTTTCCGGCGCATGTTGCTCATCGAGCATGCGGTCTCCGAGTAGATCTGTTCGGGAAGCGGCTACATTGCCAAATGGGGGGCGTTATTGTCAACTGAGCAATCGTCTGCGGTTGAGCTGATTTTCACGGGGCGACCTTGGCCGCCCCGCGTCAACGGTAAGAAAGGAGAAGATTTCCTCCTAGCACCGTATCTTATTAAGAATGGCCGTGAACGTGCGACACATTGCTTGGGTTATCGGCGTCATTTATTTGGAGAAACAAGTCTCGAGTTTGTTCTGTGGGATATTGAGGTTCTTGAAAGGGTGTTATACCCGAATCAGCCTTTCCCAAAGGAGGCATGAAATGGATTCATGAAGCCACCTCGCCGGCTTGTTGTTGTTTGGAGTGCGGCAGCCCTAGCTGCCGCTTTGGTTCTCTCTGCCTTTGGGTAGTCTCAAGAAAGCGTCAGCTAGCGCGAGTTTACGGCAAAAGCAGAACAACACTCTCGCAACCTGTTGATTAAACAGGATTAAGACTCTTCCAGTAGCGTATTACCCATTTTCCTCGCCAAGTCGAAAAGGCCCAGAGT
>JAUVSF010000129.1 GCA_030597245.1 Acidobacteriota bacterium | reverse complement strand
CCAAGCTGCGCAATCGGCCCCCTGCGGAAACCCACAATTCGAGCCCTTCGTTTCCCGCTACTCCAGATGAGAAGGACTCACTCTGAAAAGGAACGTCTGTAGACGTTGATAGCAAGATCATGAGTTGCATAATATCTATTTCATTAGTGCTTTACAAACGTTTACCACTAATCAACAACCAAATAGTTGCATCTAGTAGCTATGTGTTAGTAATATACAAACGTGCCCATAGTTTAGCAACTCACGAACATCCTGCGACTGCGGAGGGAAGGAGGACATGAAGCGAACGCTCTCAAGGAACGAGGCCGAGGTTATTCTTGACCTCGAGTGGCAGGGGAAGACGACTGTCACGCTGGCCGACCTGCATGAGATGCTTGATGGTTCGGAGAGCTATGCCCGCTACCTGGCCCATCGTCTGGTAAAGAAGGGCTGGCTCGAGCGCCTGCGCTCCGGACTCTTTCAGCTAGTGCCGGCGAGCCGGGGTAGGGACGGGGTGGCCGATACCAACCCTCTCGCTGCCGGCGCGGTGCTGGTCTCGCCCTACTTCTTCTCGTTCGGCACTGCTTGCACGCATCACGGCTTGACAGAACAGCGGTTCTCGGAGGTCTACGTAGCCTGTCGCGAGCGCCGGGCAGTTGAAGGCATTCGGGGGCTTCGCTACGTCTTCGTGCACGTGCCCGAGCAGAGGTTCTTTGGCTTCACCGAGGCTCACGTCCTCGGCGTCCCTGTGAAGATGGCGACCTTGGAGCGCGCGCTCCTCGACGCAATCAACCGTCCTCGGCACTCGGGCGGTATCGGCGAGGTCTCCCACATCGCAATGCGAGCGACCTCCCGGGTAGCGTGGGATACACTCGTCGAGCTAGTGCGTCGCTGGGATTCGTCTGCATTAGTGCAGCGGCTGGGGTACCTGTTGGATCTTCACGGGGCTGACATGCCGGAGGCCACCAGGACCGAGTTGCTCGCCCTCACCCGCCCCCACAGCAAGATTCACCTTGGTTCGCGCCGTAGGTGGGGTGTCCACGGCAAGCTGGCCAGTCCATGGAACGTCTTGGTGAATGTACCCAGCGAGGTCTTGGTCGCCGGCTCCGAAACAGGGCGGCGTCGCGTCACGCTTGGGGCGAGCGAGAAGACTCGATGATCGAAGACAAGTTCGTCGATCTTTACGCGCACAACAGCGGGCTTCGTGACAAGTTAGTCGCCGAACGTGATGTTGTGCTCACTTACGCCCTGCGCGGCCTTACAGACGAAGGGGTGATGGCTCACCTGGCGTTCAAGGGTGGTACCTGCCTGCGCAAAATGATCTTCGGCTCGGCCGGCCGCTTCTCCGAGGACCTCGACTTCACGCTAGACACAGAGCGTGCGGAGGATGACGTGCTGCTCGAACTGGTCGGCAGTCTTAACCGCGAGCATTACGGCATCACCTTCGCTCTCGACCAGTACTACAAGACCGACAGGGACACCTCTTTCGGAGGTGACGTAATGTACCGCCACGCGTGGAACGACGCTGGCCGTTTCCGGCTGCAAGTGAGTCTTCGAGAACGACCCACTCTCCCCGCTGTGCAGATGGCAATGCAGCACCAGGCATACTTCAATCACCTCGAGATCGACCTCTTCAAGGTGCGGTCCCTGCAAGTGATCGAGATGATCGCCGAGAAGGTCCGGGCCACCTATCAGCGGGCCAAGGTGCGCGACCTCTACGACCTGCACTGCTTCGCGACAACACCCTTCGACGGCGAACTTCTCCGGCGCATGGTGGTGCTGAAGCTCTGGCAGACGCATGATCCCTTCGACCCGGCAGACTTCTTCGAAAAACTGCGCGGCGACAACTACGACTGGGAGAACATCCGACGACTGGTTCGCACCTCTGAGTCAATCGTGCCCGAGCAGATCATGCGGTCCGTGGAAACACGGTTCGCAGTGCTGCGCCGGCTCACCGAGATCGAGCATCAGGTCATCGCAGACGCCAAGAGCGGATGGAACGAGCCACTTGCGGAGCGGTTGCGTGCCGAGATCCGAGCTCTGGCGGCCGGTTAGTTCTCCGACCTGTCCTTTCCCAATAGCCCGTCCGGCAAGCAGCTGAGTGCTGCATGAGGACTACGAAAGCTGGGTCGAGCGGCGCCTGAGCCGGGAGTTTTCAGCCAAGCTGCGCAATTGGCCCCCTTCGGAAATCCACAATTCACCTTGAAACCTGAAGGTGCGCGTACTACCCTTAGGGAAACCGTATACCTCGTTACTCCAATCACTCCATGAAAAGAGCTGACGTGTCCGCCAGGTACCGATTCTTTTGTGTTGCGATTGCGCTTTGGTCCGCAACGATGTTTTTCTCCGCAATGATCGTCGCCCAGAGCGTGGTGGCCGAAGCCCGAGGGCGAGGCTATCCCTGGATCAGCCTTTCCGACGCTCAGGAAGTACTGTCGGAATTCGAAGGGGACGCTCAGCTGGCGATGGCAGCGGAATTCAGTGACTTTGAGCCGCTGACTCTCGCCGCTGCCGACTTCAACGAGGACGGCATTCCGGACCTGGTGTGTGGATACGCCAGCCCGGACGGAGGCGCTTTGATTCTGCACCTGGGTACGCTCCGAGCCGACCACGCGTTCCAGAGAGGCGTCCGGATCTATGGGTTGCCGGTTGAACCCCAATTCCTTGAAACTGGCGATTTCGATGGCGACGGTCTTCAGGATGTCGTGTTGGCCCGTTTCGACAGTCATCGGTTTTGGTTTCTGGCGGGACGCAACAAGGTCGGTTTTGATACTCCTCAGCCCATCGAACTGCCAGGTCCCATTACGGCAATCGAGTCGGGAGATTTTGGTAACCGGGATGGACTGGACGATCTCATGGTGGGGGTGGACGGAGCCGGAGGACCAGCGCTCCTCGTTTATCAAAACAGACGGGGTGCCCTAAGGGGTGGCCCGCGTACCCTTGACCTGCCGGCCGCCGCGAGTCATCTCGCCATCGGACAGCTGGACGACAGACATCCTGCAGATCTCGCAGTAGCCGCAGGTTCCGAACTAATTGTCTTCTACGGAGAGTCCGAGCTTTCACCGGACCCGCCCAATGTGACCTTCTACCCACAGGCCAAAACGATCGCTGCCATGACGCTGGCGGACTTGGAACAAGATTCCGAAAAGGAGATCGTTCTGCTCTTCGAGGATGGCAGTCTGAACCTGTATTCCCAATCGGGAAGTTCACTCGAACAGGCACCAAGTGTGTCTACTATTGCACTTCCCCAGCTGGTATCCGAAGTCTCATCCGCCTCCAAAGGGTTCTCAGGAAGCCGATTCCACTTAGAAGCCGTTCGCGTCTCGACCTCCCCGAAGGACGATCTTCTCCTTCTCACACCCGGCTCAGCTCCTCTCCGGATTCTTACCCGAGCTGGGAGGAGATTCGAGGTAGATTCCTCTTCGCGAGACTCTAACCCTGTTCGGAGCTTCGAGTTGGAGGCTCGAGGCCAAGTAGCAGCCGTACTACCTCTCCGCCTGACTAAGCATGCTCTCGATGCCCTGGTTGTGTTACTTGACGGGGATCCCGTTCTCTCGGTCCTCCGGCCGGTACCCGTGAACATCTTCACGGTCAATGACGCCGGCACCGACTTCGATGGAAACGCAGGGGACGGAGTTTGTGCGGCAGCACCCTGTGAGGGGGGTGTGTGCAGCGGACCCTGTACACTGCGTGCTGCCATCAACGAGGCCAACGAAAGCCCCGGCCACGATGAGATCCGCTTTTCGGTCGCATCCATCGAGCGTCCCGACGGGGAATTTGGAATCAACTTCATAACCGAATCGCTGACTCTGGATGGATGCGGCGGGAGTCCTGGCTCAAACGTGGGCTGTGAGCCCGGGGCGGGCCGAACAGAGCTTCGGGAGCTTCAGATCGGCCTGAATGCTTCCGACACCGTCATCCAGGGCCTGGTCATGAACAACGAGAGGGGGTTACAGGGGGGACTGGCGACCCAGTTTCGGCTGATCCTGCTCGATGAGGGTGTGCAGAATTGTCACATCGTCGCCAACTATCTGGGGACAGATATCACGGGGAAGGTAAGCCAGGGCGGGGCCGGTTCGGCAATACAGATTCATGATTCTTCGAATAACACTATCGGAGGAGCGAATGAGCGACTGCGCAATGTGATCGCAGGGTCCCGATCTCATGGGATCGTCATCCGAGGCACGTCGGCTCAAAACAAGATTTTGGGAAACTACATTGGAACCGATGCCAGTGGAATGGAGGCCGTGCCAAACGGAACCAGATCGTTCGACGCTGGTATTCGATTTGAAGGGTCCGGCACCGGCAATGAAGTCGGGGGGGCTGAGCCCGGGGCCGGGAACTTGATCTCAGGCAATGTTGGAGTGGGCGTACTACTCCAAGGGTTCACAGACGAGCCTCCCGTGACGGGGCAATTGGTGCTTGGGAACCGGATCGGTGTGAACGCCTCGGAAACGGGTGCTGTGGCCAATACGCGGGGAGGCATCAGCCTCAGTAACGCATCTGAGAACACGATCGGCGGTCTTACTGCCGGTGCGGGGAACTTCGTGGCCGGTAACCAGTGGATTGGAGTCCGGATTCACGACGGGTCCGAGAATCTCATTCAGGGCAACGAAATTGGCCGACTGGATTTGGCCAACACCAGTAACGGCCTCTCAATTTCCGGCGAGTCCGAAGATAACAAGGTCCAGGGAAATGCGATCTCATACAACACTGGAATTGGTGTTTTCATCGGGTCCGGCACCGGCCACTCGATCAGCCAGAACTCCATTTTCGAGAACGGATTTCTGGGTATCGACTTGAGTCCGGGCGGCGTGACTCCCAACGACACCGTAGAGGGTGACGAAGATGTGGATAGCGGCCCCAACAACTTGCAGAACTTCCCCCACTTGACCGGCGCTGGAAATGGCCGAATCAATTGGACCTTTTCCAGCCGGACTGCCCAAAACGGGGGCGTCAAGACCTATCGCCTCGAGTTTTTCGGGAACACTTTTTGTGATACCTCCACTGATGAGCGTGGGACTGAATTTGGCGAAGGAGAGTCATTTCTCACTTCTGACGATATCCCCCTCCCTGAGGCTACTGTTTCCGGTACAACCTTCGTTGATATCCCTCCCCGGATACAAGCCATCACGGCCACTGCAACCGAGCTAATCGATGGAAAATCTGCCAGTACCTCGGAGTTCTCAAACTGCATACCTGTCCAGGTCCGTGAGGCCTTTATCGTCAATTCCACACGCGACCTGGAAGACAATAACCCGGGTGACGGGATCTGCGCCACAGGGGAAAACGGCTTCCCTGACCAAGTGGGTTTCGGAAGCTGTCCCCTGGAACCGGAGTGTACGCTCCGGGCCGCTATAATGGAGAGTAACGCCTTACCCGGGGCCGACAAGGTCCAATTCGAGATCCCAGTCTGTGATCATGGGCAGGCCGGCGTCGGTCAGAGTCGATTTCCTATCCGCCCCGACGGGCGAGCGCTAGAACCGATTACCGAACCGTTGACCATAGAGGGGAATACCCAAGCCGGGTCTGGCCCCGCCCTCCCGGTCGTGGAGTTGGATGGAAGCCAGGCCGGTAGCGGGGCCGACGGATTCCTGGTGACTGGGGGAGGAACCACCATTACCGGCTTCATCATCAACCGCTTTTCAGGAGCGGGAATCCGGATCAGAGACGAAGGCAATAATGCTGTGCTGGGGAACTACATTGGCACCGATTACTTGGGGACCACTTTTCTCGGGAACGAAAGGGGTGTAGTGATCGAGAACTCCTCCGAGAATCGGATCGGTGACAACCTGCAGGAAATCTCCACCAGCATCGACAACCGTCTGTCCTTCCTGGAATCGAATCTGATCTCGGGCAACCGGACAGACGCTATTCGCATCGTTGGTGTCCCCTCCACCCTAAACCAAATCCGAGGCAACCTGATCGGTACCACCTTGGCGGCCCGCTGTCTGGAGCTTTCAGGTGAACCGGTGACTAATTCCAGCGGAGTCAGAATCGAACAAGGGATGGCAAACCGGATCGGCCCTGCAAATCTCATCTCCTGTCAATACATACTTACGGCAGTAACCTTGGATTCAGCCACCGAGATCCAAGAATCTATGGGAGCCTGCGCCATTGGAGACGCAGACAGGCTGGTCGGATCTTGTGGAAATGCAATCGTTCTGGAAAGGTCCGCTGCGGGAAACCACATTATCGGCAACCGGATCGGAACGGGTTTTCTTGGCCTGACAGCTATTGGTAAAAATGGAGGTGGGGTTTTGATTCAAGACGGCAGTCGAGGGAATTTCGTCGGAGGGACCCTCGAACAAGAGCGTAACTTAATCGCTGGCAACGGCGGCTCAGGTGTTGAGATTCGAGGCCAATCTGCCACAGACAACCACATCGTTGGGAATTTCCTGGGGACTGATGTCACCGGTGAATTCGCACTGGTGGATAAGGGCGGAACAGAAGGGAATCCGTCCCCGATCAGGGACCAAGTCACCATTTTTAGTTCTTCAGGCAACTGCGTGGGCGGCCCGACACCACAAGAGGGTAATTTGATCGCCGGAGTGCCTGGTTCCAACGCTGCAGTACATGTTCTAGGGGATTCGGCCACCAACAATCTGATTCAAAACAACTTCATTGGCACAAATAAGGCGGGCGAAAGGGTAATCGTCCTGGGGGTGGGGGCAGGCGAGTTAGTGTGGATCGATGGCGGAAACGAAAACAAGATCCTGGACAATCTGATATCGGGAGCCTTGTCAGCTCCCTTCGCAAGTCCTGGCTTCCGGGGAGGAGAACCCGGTATTCGTCTGAATGGCAACAACAACCTGGTGCAGGGGAACCTGATAGGGACCGATATCACCGGCCAAAAGGCGTTGGGCAACGGTGTTGGAATCCTTGTACAGGGTAATCACAACACCATCGGGGGCCCCGGTCCTGGGCAAAAAAACACCATCTCAGGCAACGATAAGGCGGGCATCGTTATTGAAGGTGGAGATGGGAAAGATCGAGCGACCAACACTAAGGTCTTAGGCAATCATATTGGGACCAACCCCGAGGGCTCTGCCGCCGTACCCAACCTCGCAGAGGGGGTGCTTGTGGCTAGGGCGGATTCCAACCAGATTGGCGGGCTGGGCCCCGGCGAAGGGAATCTGATCTCTGGAAACGGAGGTACGGGAGTATTCATCCGCGACGGAAGCGACAACTTTGTCTACGGCAATCGAATCGGAACCGATGCAACGGGCCTCAGTTGTCTGGATGAAGGAGTCACGTGTCAAACAGGCCTGGGTAACAAGAGGTCTGGCATCTTTATCCGGGGAGATAACAACGTTGTTGGTTGGGCCAAGCCTGACAATCCTTCGGTTGACATCACGGGCAAGGGTGCCGGCAATACGATCGCCTTCAACGGTCAGTTTGGGGTCGCGATGGCAAGAGGCGACGGCAATTCTGTCCGTGCCAACCGGATCTATAGGAATGAGAAAGGTGCCATTTCAGCCTCGAGCGGACTTCCCAGTGTGCCGATTCTGAAGACAGCCACGGTGGAGAAGGTCGTCGGCAGCCTGTTCCGACTGCGGACTACCGGCTTAGTCTGGTCCAATAAGTCCGGAGCGACGCTGGACTTCTACGCCAGCCCGCAATGCGGGGTTGGCGCTGCAACCTACATAGGCTCATACTCGCTACCACCCAGTACCCTATCCGATAGAGGCTTTCAGAGCAGGTTCGATTTCCGCTCTCAATTCGCGGTCGATGCCGGCAGCGGCATCACCGCGACCACCACGGCCCCGGGAAGAAGCACATCCAGTCTGTCGATGTGTCTGATCGCCGCTTTGGACACTGACGCCGACGGATCACCAGACGCCGTTGATTCTGCACCGGAGAACAACCGGGAGGCCACCACCAAGGGTGGCTACACACTGAGTAGTGAAGCGGGCAGTCGCCTGGAAATCCAATCGCCGGCGGGGCTGGACACGGCACCTGTGGGTATCAGTGTATTGGAGAGAATCCGTTTCCGCGTCAGTAGCGACTCAAGTGGCGATTCAAGTAGCGCTCTCGCACACAGGATCTTGACGACTTCGGGCGAAAGCTTCCAAGTAACTGTCGAGTTGCCGTTCGGCGTCTTGCCGACTACGTACTACAATTTTGGTCCGACTCCAGATGATCCGTCCCTCCACTGGTACGAATTCCTCTTCGACGGTTCGACCGGGGCCGAGATTCTCAGCGACCGAATCATTCTGCATTTTATCGACGGTCAACGAGGAGACCACGACCTGGTCGTAAACGGAGAGATCACCACTTCGGGCGGACCCTCTTTACTTGCTGATCTTCTTTTCCCCTTCTATCAGGCGCAGAGTGGCACATTCGTAGGCTTCGCGGTTTCCAACTTCTCTGAGGACGAGGCGGGGCTTCAGTTTTGGGCTTTTGACCCCGATGGGATCCCTCTCGAGGGTACGAATCCGGCTCCCTTCCAGCTGGCACCAGGGACTCAGCTGGCTCTGCTCGGCAACGAGATCTTTGAACTCCCTCCTGCCGGCCTTCAGTTTGGGTGGGTCCAGCTGGACACCGACAATCCCCGATTGGGGAGCTTTTTTCTGTTCGGAGGGGCGAGTAAGTTGGATGGCTCGGTGGCTTTGAGCCGGCAATCCAAGAGATTCTATTTCACCCGAATCTTCAGTGGACCCTCCGGCTTCCGCGGCCAGATGGCCTCAACGCTGCTGGCCATCGCCAACCCGAACTCGGAACAGATTGAGGTGGAGTTGACTCTGAATGGTCCCACAGCAGCTCAGGCGGCTGATGATGAAGGAGAGGCTGGATCAACCGGCTCGAAGGTTACTCGGATGATTGCGGGTAAAGGCTTCCTGTCGGCGAAGGTATCGTCGCTCTTTAACGAAGGGGTCGAATCCGGCGGCTATGTGATCGTCGAGGTCACCGAGGGAGCAGGAGCTGTGGGCTTTGAACTGGTCGAGATTCCAGAACGGAACACCGTGATTGGACTCAACGCCTCTGTGGCGACCGAGGACGTCCAGCTGTTCTCTGCTCAGCTAGCCGAAGGCCCGGGCATTTTCACAAACTTGAAGCTGGTCAATGTCGGAGGGGAGGAAGCTGTCGTGAGCGTTTGGGCCGTCGGGGAAGATGGAACTCCCCTGGCTGAGGCGGCTGTCCTCAAGTTAGGGCCGGGACAGAGTGTTGAACAGGATGTGTTTGTGCTCCTGGAGGCAGCGAACCAGGAACTTGGCGGTAGCCAGGCAACGGTCCCCTTGGAGGGTTCTTTCCTGATCGGATCACTTCAAGTGTCATCGACCAGGCCCGGCGTGATCGGCGATGTCATCTTTGGAGATCCGGATAACTTTCAATTCGGCGCCGCCCTGCCCCTGCAAGCCCAACTTTTCAGGGAGGCTGTCTTCAGCCAGGTCGCCAATGTCAGAGGTTTTTTTACAGGATTGGCCCTTTACAACCCGGGGGAAGAAGAAGCCAATGTCACCGTGGAGGTTTTCTCTGCTGAGGCCGGGAAGACGGGTGAGGCCCAGTTGGTTCTGGCGCCGGGAGCCCGTCTTTCCAAACTACTGACCGAAATCGTACCATCCACCGGAGGCCAGGCGGGTGGATATATTCGAATCGTTTCGACCCAGGGCCTGGTAGCGCAGGCGCTTTTTGGGGCGGGAGGGAGCCTGTTGTCTGCGGTACCCCCAACCATCGTGCGCTAGCAGTAGAAGCTGGTCTCCAGGGCGGTCGCCTGCCTGTTGCCCCAAATAAGAATGTACACGAACGGCCTGATGACAAGGGAAGATTTGCGCATGTATGCTGCATGCATTTCGATATTCTGGTTAGTCAACAGTTAATTTGACAAGGCTGGGATTTCGCATAATTGTGCCATATGCGATTCATCACAATGTTCACGTACCTGCTCCTCGTCGGCTGTGTTACTGAAGACCAACTGCAACCGCCGCAGTGGTATGTTTGTTACAGAACTGATGAAGCCTTGACTATTGATGGACGTCTGGACGAATCCGCCTGGCTTCGGGCTCGTCAGTCGCCAGCCTTCGCGGATATCGTGACTGGGGACCCGGCCTGGCTGAGCACTGCTGTTTCTCTCCTCTGGGATGATCAGTTTCTTTATCTCGGATACAGGGTGGAGGAGCCTGACGTCCGGGCAGGATTGACGGTACGTGATTCGAAGATTTGGGAGGAGAACGACGTCGAGTTCTTTATTGCAGGTCAAGACGCTTATTACGAGTTGGAGATTAACGCCCTCAACACGATTTATGAAGTCTTCTGGATCTGGAAGGACATTCTGAAGCCGGGTAATCAGTACTACGGACGCCCGGAATTCGATCCGGAGACGAACCGTGTCATGACACTTGCCGGAGTGGGTGGGCATGTGCACCCCCGGGGAGAACGTTGGGGTTTCCTGGATTGGGACTACCCAGGGCTGCAGCATGCGGTAGATGTTCAGGGCACGTTGAATGATAGTTCTGATTCGGACCTGGGGT
>JAUVSF010000415.1 GCA_030597245.1 Acidobacteriota bacterium | reverse complement strand
TCACCGGTAGATAAACAGGAAAGTCCGCCAACTTCACCCCCGGTCGCCCGAGCCTTGCGGGTCACACTTGCGCCGGTCCTCGACGGCGATGTTCTTAACGATCCCGTCTGGTCTTCGGTCGAGCCGATAACCGGGTTCTGGCAAACGAACCCATACGAAGGGCAACCCGCTTCCGAGGAGACCGAAGTCCGTATTGTTTTCGATGACCAGACCTTATACGTGAGCGTCGTCTGCTATGACCGGGACCCTTCTGGAATCATAATTGCCGACAGCAGGCGAGACTCATCACTGGTGAACACCGACAGTTTTCAGTTTGTCCTGGATACTTATCACGACCGGCAAAACGGTTTTGTGTTTGGCACGAATCCGGCAGCTATTGAATACGATGGCCAGGTGACCAACGAGGGCGAGGGAACCGGTTTTGGAAACCGTCAGCAGACCGGGTCGGGGCGTGGCTTCAACCTGAACTGGGACGCCACCTGGGAGGTCCGAACCGAGATGGGTGAATTCGGCTGGAGCGCAGAGTTTGCCATACCGTTTCAAACGCTTCGTTACAATCCCAATCGAGAGCAGGTCTGGGGGGTGAACTTCCAGCGGAACATCCGTCGGCGTAATGAGACTTCCTTTTGGGCGCCTTTGCCACTCCAATTCAAGCTCTACCGCCTTTCGCTGGCGGGTACGCTGGAGGGCCTCGAAATCTCAAGACGAAGGAGCCTCCTGCTAACACCTTATGTCCGCGGGGATGCTCTATACCACGGAAGTGAAGACAAGACCAATTGGCTGGGCACTGCCGGTGGAGATCTAAAGTACAGTCTTACCCCCAGTCTAGCGCTCGACGGAACCATCAACACCGATTTTGCCGAGGTTGAGGTCGATGAACTTCAGATCAACCTGGACCGATTCAATATTTTCTATCCAGAGAAGCGCCCTTTTTTCCTCGAAAACGCCGGGTTCTTTGCTGTTGGAGCACCTGGAGAGGTCGATCTATTCTTCAGTCGCCGAATCGGTATAGGTCCCGACGGGGAAATCATTCCGATAATCGCGGGTGCGCGACTTTCTGGGAAGGTAGGTGCGCACTATAACGTCGGCCTGCTCAACATGCAGACTCAGGAGATGGCCGGGGTGGCTCCGTCGAATAACTTCACAACTGTTCGAGTTAGCCGGGAGTTACCCAACCGGTCCTCAGTTGGCGGTATTTTCGTTAACCGCCAGGGCATGGGACAATATGCCGCGCCGGAAGACTACAACCGCACCTATGGTTTCGATGGCCAATGGGGGATCGGAGCATACGGACGGATTTCCGGGTTTGCGGCAAAGACTTCAACGCCGGACGTGAGTGAGGAACAATACGCATATCAGATCGGATCCAACTACGACTCCCAAGCCTGGATCCTCAATGGAACGTATACCGACGTCGCAGCACAGTTCAACCCTGAGGTTGGCTTCCTGCGCAGAGAAGACTTTCGAAAGCTCAGCACCCTGGTTCTCAGACGAATCAGGCCCGCCGACTTTTTCAGCATTCAAGAGATTCGGCCTCACGTGTCGTTTGCTGGGTACTGGAATCATGAAAACATCTACGAGACCGGCCGACTGCATGTCGATAACCATCTGGAATGGAGGAGTGGGGCCGAACTGCACACGGGAATCAACTTCACCCATGAGGAAGTGATTGAACCGTTCGAGATCTATCCGGGAGTTCATGTACGGCCCGGCGTTTACGACAACAAGGAAGCCCAGATCGTAGCTTTTACCGATGAGGGCCGTTGGTTGTGTGGTGGGCTCAGGACGATCGCGGGAGGTTTTTTTGGCGGAACCAGGTTGTCATTGAGACCGACCGCAAAGATGCGTTTGGGGGATCGCTTTAATACTGAGTTCAGCTGGAGTCGCAATGATATCGACTTACCTGAAGGGGCCTTCGTGGCTAATCTGGTTCTGACCCGGATATCTTATTCATTCACACCGCGGATATACGTACAGTCTCTCATTCAATACAACGACAGGGATGAGGTCTGGTCAACAAACGTGCGCTTTGCCTGGCTCCAAGCTGCCAATACAGGCCTCTTCATTGTCTACAATGATTTCCGGGGTTTCACACAGGAGGGCCTTCCGCCGGAGAAAAGCCTTATCGTGAAGTTGAGCCATCAGTTCAACGTTTTTGAGTGAAGCTTTACCGGCGTTTTTCAGAAACTGGTTACGGCGATAGAACCCAAGCGGCTCGCTTGTGTTCCAGCGGGCCGGGTATTTCCCTTAAACCTCCTCGACGAGTGAGAAAGAAGTGCCGATCAAGCCCAGCTGCCGTAAATGGTCTTACCGAGTTCGCTGGACTCGTAAAACGCCTCGATAATCTCAACAGTCGTTAGCCCTGCCCTTCCATCCACTCCGTATTTGGGCGCCTCATTCCGGATGACGCAGTTCACGAAATACTCGATCTCGGTTACGTAGCCGAGGCTGTAGAACTCGTCCACCGCCGGCCTGGTCCATCCCTTATTGATGTCGGCCTTCTCAATGCTGTAGGAGATCTCGTCCATGGAATAACAGTTCACCGCCGAGCTGAAAGTCAGGTCAACTTTGATTACCCCGTTGGTTCCATAGATCTCCACCTTGTCGTCCATCCCCCCTTGGGTGATGTAGTTCGACTCGGCAAAGGCGAACTGCCCGTCTCTGAAGCGCAGCATCGCCATGCCGAAATCCTCACCTGTGTTCCTCTTGTGAACAAAGTTCTCATCTCCGCCACCGGTCATCTTTCCGGTTATCTCCACGACAGGGTTCTCACGCTTTCCGAGGATGTAGAGAAGCCAAGTCACGGCATGGCAACCCATATGGATAAAGACTCCTCCTCCGCAAGTCTTCTTGTCCTGGGCGAATGGTGAATGGGTTCCGTTGTGCACTTCTTTTGCCTTGATGTAGAGGATGTCTCCAACGGCACCTTCGTTGATCAACGCCTCCGTTCGAATCAATGCGGGGGCATGAATCCAATCTTCCGCGTAAAACAACCTGGTACCGTTCTTCTCGCACACCTCCACCATCTCTCTGCCCTGCTGGGCGCTGATCGCCAGGGGTTTCTCGCAGACCGCATGGATCCCAGCCTCAGAAGCGGCCAATACCACAGGATGATGAAGGAAATTCGGAGCGCATACCGAAACCAGATCGAGGTTCTCCTTCTCGAACATCTCGTTATAGTCTGCGTATATTCCGGGAATTCCGTATTTCCCGGAGATCCCCTCCAGATTGTCAAGCGCTGCTATAGCTACCACTTCCGCTGCATCAATTCGGCTGTAGGCGTCACAGTGAAAGTCAGCGGCAAACTTCGCCCCGACAACACCCACACGTATTCGTTCTGTCACAGTGTCCTCTCCTTGTTTTCCTGAGTTAAGCTGATCGATCGAGGGTCGTTCGAATTCGAGCGATCTCGCTCTCGTCTGCAACCCGGCAATCAAGCTCATTTTCCGGCACGAAGGCTCCGAAATAGATCTGAGGATTATTGACCGTCGACCGATCCTGTTCCGGGCGAGTGACATAGAGGTGAACCTGGTCCGCTCCAGTCAACTGAACAATCTTCTCTACCGACTCGGCGTCCAGCCCACATCCAGGAAGTATTTCGATCCGCCCCCTTGCCTGTTCAACGTTCTTCTTTATTTCACCGGCTCCCTCCAGAGCCGTCGGAGCTCGGCCAGAAGTCAAGATGCGGGTGATCCCCAGATCGACGAGTTGTTCCAGAGCCACCTCGGGGCTGGCTGTCACATCGAATGCACGGTGAAAAACAGTCTCCACAGGCCTCCCTGCTGCCTCGACAAGCTGCATGAGCTCGCGGCATCTGGACAGATCGACATCACCGTCAGGCGTAAGTAGACCGAAAACGAGGCCGTCAGCACCCGCTTCAAGAAGTAGTTCCGCATCCAGCAGCATGGCTCGAAACTCTCCTTTCCCGTAAGCCATTCCACCCTCTCTCGGGCGAACCATGCACATGGCCGGCACATCGACCGCCTCCTTGATCGCCTTTACCGTTCCCAGGCTCGGCGTCAAACCGCCCAAGGCAAGCGCGCTGCAGACTTCAAACCGATCCGCCCCACCGGCACACGCTGCTATTGCGTCATCCGAAGAGGCTACGATAATCTCCAGAAGGATTCTTGAATTCATGCATGTATCTTATGCTGGGAATCTTCGGCTTTCCAGCGTCTTTGCGTTCTTGGCGTAAGACGGAAGGATTTCACACTCGCAAAGGAAGAGAGGCCATTAGGGAAGAATATCAACCACCAAGCCACCAAGGACACCAAGCATTCATTCCCAGCAACCCTTGAATCCCCTGCCACTACTCACTGCTCACCACTTACTACTTACTACTTACTACTTACTACTTACTGCGAGCCTCGAGCCCCAAGACCCAGGACCCAATACTCCAATACTCCAAGCCTCCAAGCCCCCAAGACCCAAGACCATTCACCGCGCGCGCCCCGTGCCAACCTAGTCCGGCGCCCCAGGCCTCCAGAACCGTCAAGCGAGGCAACAAGATGGATGACCTTCTTAAGATACTGACCCAGAACGCACGAGAGTCGGTCGAGAACATTGCGAAGATGTTGAACAGTACTCCTCAGGAGGTGGAGACTCGGATTTCCGAGTACGAAAGAAACGGGGTTATCCGGGGTTACCAGGCGATAATTCATAAGGATCGCCTCGATTCTGACCGGGTAACTGCAGTTATCGAAGTAAAAGTCACTCCTCAGAGGAAAGACGGTTTCGACCACATTGCGCGTCGAATCG
>JAUVSF010000701.1 GCA_030597245.1 Acidobacteriota bacterium | reverse complement strand
TTCGGAATTTCATGAATCCTCCAGCATGGATCAGATCTGAGCGGAAATCCCCGCAGATTTTGACTCGGGCCCTTACCAAGACTCTGATAGTGTATCGCCAAATCAAAACGAGCTCTATCTGGGGGGAGGCTTGAGGCTTGGGCGTGTTGCTAAAAGGGCTAAGCTAACCACGAAAGCACAAAATCACTAGCATCTAATTGTGCTTTGGTGACTTTGTGGTTCAATTCCAAGCCTCAGGACCCAGGGGCGTGTTGCCAAAAGGGCACCCCCGCCCAAATTCGAAGCTCGAACCGAATCCTCAAATCATCGAGAGGCTCGCCACCAGAAGAACCACGCCCACTATCAATGCTGCCAGAAAGCCGCCTCCGAGCCACAGGGCAAGCACGCGGGTCCCTTCAATCAGTGAGAGGACCCATTTCATGACTGCATTGGTAATAATCGCGATGAAAATGGCAATGGCTGCGACCGAAACGGAGATTGTCTCGTTACTGACCATATCAGCCATGGACAGGGCCACGGCACTGACACTCCCCAACCCTGCCAGGCCACTTGCTATGTAGGCACCCTGTGGGCCCAGCCATGTACTGGCGGCCTTCGTTAAGAAGAAAATGCCGATGAAGAGAACACCAAACTTCAATACTGGAATAACAGAGAAGGGATTGTGGAGGAGCGGTTCCACCGGATCGACCCTGTCACTACTACTCGACCGCGAAAGTAACCACGCTCCAAAAAATCCGACAAATGCCATCGCCAGCAAAGGAGCGGCGAGGAACGCCCCCAATCCAGCATCCACGATCCAAATCAAGAACAGCAACCGCGGAAACTGCACGGCATTTGCCATCACACCGGCGACCCCGCACAAGCGAGATGATTGAGGCGCTTCACGTGAACGCTCGGCAAGCGAAACCGTCACGGCAAGCGTAGAGACAATTCCACCCAGCAGAGCACCGACAGCTAAACCACGGTTCCCGCCCAAGACCCGTATCAACACGTAACCGGCATAACTGATGGATGAGATCAAGATGATCAACATCCACACCTGAGTCGGGTTGAAGAATTCGAGAGGACCCACATATCGGTCAGGCAGCAGTGGAAGAACAACGAAAACCACGGCCAGGAACTTGAGCGTATCAAAGAACTCAACCTCGGTGACCTGCTCCCGGACGAATCCATGAAGAGCTTTCTTCGAGGCAAGCAGAATGACGACTACAATTCCAGTACTGATCGCCAGGACTTCGTGGTTCTTGAGAAGAAGCCCCAGCCAGAAAGTGAGAAGCGCTGCCATTTCGGTTGTAAGACCGTAGCTCTCACTCGGGTCACGGTAATAAGCAATCCCAAGGAAGGCGACTATCGCCCCGAAGGTAAGCATCGTGAAACCTGGGTGGGCAGTCAGAGAGCAAGCCGCGCCCAGTAGACAGATGATGGCGAAGGTCCGCATACCGGCCGGCTGGATCTTCCCTTCGGTTCGCCCCTTGTAGCGTTCCGACCCGATCAGAAGACCGAGCGCAAGCGCCTCGGCAAAGGTTCTGAATATCTCGAGCTGCATTTCGAAGTCTCCCGGACCGTGGGACGGCTATGCAACGACACGGAGGCCTGCTCGCACCCGGCCTTTACGCACTTGGAAGAAGCTCGGATCAAACTTCGGATTCTTCAGCGATTACTTTCTTTTCGGCTCGCTCTTTCAGGAAAGTCTCAATCGTCTTAACAACGCTCGGAAGATAGGTGAAGAGTGAACAATCCCCTTGCTCTCTTGGTGGACAGTAGTCCTTATCTACCCTTCCCTGACAGCCTGGGCAGATGTCGCGGTACATCCTCTCGAAATAATCTTCCATCCAGGGGCGATGGCCCATGTCTTCGATCATCTCGACTACCTGGTCCAGGAAAATCGTAATGGGACAGGTCTCGAAGGACTGATTCGTACAAGTACCATCCAGCGCATAGGATACGCAAAGAGGGCACACATTTTCTTTGAGCCTGAGCTCCAACTCCTCCCGTTCTTCTGGCGTCAGAGCCGGTGACCGGCGTCGCCTTTCCTCCATCTTCCGGATCTTCTCGAGCCAGTCGGCTGAGGGTCCTACCGGTTGAAGGGTCGACTCGAGATCTCTCCAGAAAGCAGTGAGCGATTCCAACCCACTGTTGGGTAGCTCCAGCTCCTCAACTTCGACGTCGTGCCGCAGGCTCAAGTACATGGCTTCCGCTTTGAGATTCTGGAGCTTGGCAAACTGCTCCAGCGCGGTCATTGCATTCTTCACACCCTGCTGGATCAACTCCTTCACCTCTCCGTAGGAGGTCTTCGTTTCTTCGAGAAGCTGAGTTGCCTCCACAGCAATCTGAGAAAGCCTCTCCTTAGCTTGTGCAGAACTGTCGTATTCAGGGGACACTGATTTACCTCCTATCTAAGGGATTATTGTCGATATGCCCCGTGAATTCAATCTCCTCCCCTGCCCTTGGCCTCGTTTCGTAGGGGCGACCCTCAGGACTTAGCCGAGGGTCGATTTCCTGGG
>JAUVSF010000112.1 GCA_030597245.1 Acidobacteriota bacterium | reverse complement strand
GCAACTGAAAAGTCTTCCTGGGTCGATATGCCTCTACTGGTTCTCAGAGCTACGGCAACCAATGCACCCAGATAAATGAGAATCGTCCAGAAATATACTGATGTCACAAGCTGTCTCGCTAACTATCTAACAAAACCCCGCCTGCCATAATACAATTATCATTGGAAAAACGCTCAGAACGGAGAGCATGACGATGGCTGATAATCGCTCTACTATCCCTGCCGGCTTCGACAAGAAAACTTGGGACCATAAATGGGGCTTCGCCGATACCCAATTCATCGTCCTTGAAGATGGGGCGGTGGAACTCACAGGCCGGCGCTACGATCTCTCAGGATATCGAATGTACGATTTCCTGCCTTACGTCGAAAGCGTCCTCGGTGTGCGGCTCGATTTGAGTGATCGGCTGGAGGAAGTAGATAAGAAGCCGGTTTCGGATCCAAACCTTAACGAAGCGTTCTGTAAGGCCGTTGAATCCCATTTTCGCGATGACCAGTACACAACCGATGACCGCGAGCGCCTGCTTCACAGTCACGGACAGACCACCACCGACGAAGTCTACCGAGTGCTTTACTCGAGGTTGGAACGGTTCGCCGACATGGTTTTCTACTGCGAGTCCGAGGAAGACGCTCAGGCAATCATTCGACTGGCTAAGGAACACGACGTCTGCCTGGTTCCTTATGGCGGCGGCACAAGTGTAAGCTGCGCACTGAAACTACCCGAGGCTGAACAGCGCATGATCGTCTCAGTGGACATGCGCCGGATGAACAAGATCGAATGGATCGACGAAGAGAATCTTCGGGCCTGTGTTCAAGCCGGAATCGTCGGTTCGGACTTAGAAGAACAGCTGGCAAAGAAGGGTTTCACTTCCGGACACGAACCGGACAGCGTAGAACTTTCCACGCTGGGAGGCTGGATCGCAACGAATGCCAGCGGGATGAAGAAGAATCGCTATGGAAACATTGAGCAGATCGTAGAAAACATCACCATGGCCACGCCTCAAGGCACATTGGAACAGATCGCCGCACTCCCCCGCGGATCGATTGGCATGCAGCCGCAGAACCTGCTATTTGGCAACGAAGGGAATATCGGGCTGATCACAAAAGCGATCATAAAGATCCATCAACTCCCGGAAGTTACGGAATTCGGCTCCCTCGTGTTCCCTACCATGGAACACGGCACAAACTTCTTGCAGCGCCTTGCCCATACCGGGTTTATCCCTGCGAGTATTCGACTGGTCGACAATATCCAGTTTCGCTTCGGACTGGCCCTCAAAGGGCGGTCCGCCGGCCTCTCTTCACTGATTGAGAAGATCAAGAAATTCTATGTCACCAGCATTCGTGGCTTCGAGCCGGAGAGGATGGTGGTGGCCACAATTGTGATGGAGGGCTCCCGGGAGGAAGTTTCGTACCAGAAAACCAATCTCTACCGTCTGGCAAAGGACTTTCAGGGCTTGCCTGCCGGAGCGGACGCAGGGCGACGGGGCTACATGCTCACCTACGCCATTGCCTACATCCGGGATTTTCTATCTTCCTACCATGTGATCGGTGAAACCTTTGAGACTTCTGTGCCGTGGAGTCAGATCCGGCAAGTGTGCGCTGCCGTAGAACGGAGGGCGACAGAACAGCATCAGAAGTTCGGCCTACCGGGGAAATGCTACGTCTCCTATCGCATCACGCAGGTGTATCACACCGGTGTCTGTATCTACTTCATGTACGGGATCTACGCAAAAGGGGTGAAAGAGCCGGAGAAGGTTTTCGGCAAAATAGAGCATTCGCTCCGAGAGGCGATTATCGAGAATGGCGGGTCAATATCCCACCATCATGGGGTCGGGAAACTTAGAAAGGATTTCATGAAGGACACGCTGTCGGCCGATACCATCTCATTCTTGAGAGAACTCAAGAAGACCGTCGATCCGCAAAACGTGTTTGGAGCCAGGAATAACGTTTTTGCTGAAGGCAGCGATTCTGTGATTACGGGAGGGAGCGAGTAATCGAACTTGAGGACAGGGTAGCAATCATTACAGGAGCCGCTTCAGGGCTGGGTAGGCAGCTTGCCCTTGACCTGGCAGGAAGGGGCGTGTCGCTCGTACTCGCCGACCGTGACGAAAAGCGCCTTCGAGAAACCCAGGCAGAGGTAGTGCGACTGGGAGCCCCTGCTCTCGAGCTTCAGACGGATGTCACAGAGGAGACACAGTGCAGTGCGCTGGTGAACCGCACAATCGAAGAGTTCGGAGCGCTGGATCTGCTCGTACTCTGCGCCGGTGTCAGTATGTGGGCCCCGTTTGATGGGATTACAGACCTGACGATCTTCCGTAAGCTAATGGAGATCAATTTTCTCGGGGCTGTGAATTGTGTCCACGCCGGCCTTCCGCACCTGCGTAACTCCCGCGGGCGCATCGTGGCGATTTCTTCCCTGCAGGGCCTTTTAGGGATTCCCAACCACACGGGCTATGCCGCGTCGAAGCATGCCCTGAACGGCTTTCTGCAGACGCTCGAATATGAGTTAGGGGGAGAGGTTGGAATTACCAACATCATGCCGGGATGGATTACGGGGACCAACCTTCGTGCCAACGCCTTCACGGCCACGGGCCGCCACTCGGACAGTAAGCGGAGCAGCTACTCCGTCCCGGTGGAAGAATGCTCGAAGCGCGTCATTCAAGCCATCGAGTGCAACAAGGCAGTGATTTTCATCCCTTCGAGGCTGCGTTTCGTTCCGCTGCTCCGTCTGCTGGCCCCTCGCTGGCTCAAGGCGAAAATCAACCGAGCCGTGGAGAAGCAGAAATAGGAACCTGGGAGCTGGGAACTGGGGGCTGGGAGCTTGTTAACCACTAAGTCACCAAATCACAAAGAATTCCTGGTGCTTTTGTGATTTAGTGGTTAATCTCACCGAGCCCCAAGACCTAAGACCCAAGACCCTTTGCAACCGGGTATTGCCTGCCGCCTCGTCGCAAGTTAGCATGGGAAGCAACGGAGGGGCATATGAAGAGAAAAATAGCAAGCTTGATGGTTTTGCTCTTGGGTCTGCTGTTGGTTTATTCGCTGGCTGACGAGTTCTGGGACAAGAAACCTTACCAGGAATGGAAGGCGAAGCAGTGTGAGAAGCTGCTCCAAAAGTCGCCCTGGTCCCATCCGTACGCGATCACAGCGGTCACTATCCCCGGGGTGATGAACCCGGCTGGAGGCACCACCCGTACGCGGAGCTTCGGGGATGGTGATTTGGGCGACGTCAGTGGAGACAGCGAGGTGCACCTATTTCTTCAAATCCGGTTCGTGACCGCGAGACCCATTAAGGCGGCTATCGGGCGGACGCGACTCCTCGCCGATCCGAAGAATAAAGCCTTAGCGGAGCAGGTCGAGCAATACGTCAACCAACCAGATGGCGCAGAGGTGGTAGTCGAGGTCACTTACTACTCTGAACCCGCAGGGCACCCCTCTCTTCGCCAGATAGAGAACTTCCTCCGTACAGCGACTCTACCGACACTGAAAGACAGGGTTTATCTTTCAGCCAGTACGAAAGATGTCCATGTTCCAATCGGTCGATACCAGGGGCCCTATGAAGGATACAATGGTGCGCTTCTTCTCTTCCCGCGATATGACGAGGAAGGAAACCCTCATTTTGACGGTTCGGAACGGGAAATCCATTTCCACATGCAGACGAGTTTCGCAGATATCGATCTCCGCTTGAAGCCGAGCGACATGATATTCGGAGGTGCGTTTGCGTTCTAGCTGACCCAGAGAGCCCCGCCTCAATGGGAGAGTCGAGCAAACAAGCTGCACCGCGCTCGCCAAACTCGAAATCCGAAAGGGACAGCCCCTTCACGCAAAGCCCGCAAAGTTCACTCAGGTTTAAAGAATAGAAGACAACCCCGTGCTGAGAGAACCAGAGTTCCCTTTGCGCTCTTTGCGTTCTCTGCGTGAAATACCTTGGCGCCTTAGCGTGAGACCGTTTTCGATTTGCGGTTTCCGGAGGACCGGAGGTGCGGTGGCGCAACAGGAGGAGATTGTCTCTGTCCGCTTCGGAAGTTAGCATGAGAAGCAATGGAGGGAGAGTGCACTCGAAACAGTGATGGAACCACGGTGGGAGGAAGGAAGATAGATGCTCATGGAACCGATTTGGGTCGTGACTGCTTTACTGTCGGCGACACTGTGCCTGGGCGTCGAGAAACGCAATCTCGCCGCGAAGAGAAATGTACTGGAAACGCCCGGCACAGGAAGCGGGCCGCGTCAACAACTGGAAATGGATTCGCGAGGAGGAGACGACCCTTCTCTTCGACCTCTCTACAGACATAGGCGAACAGAACAACCTGGTGGAAACGATGCCCAAGAAAGCTCTGGAAATGCAGAGGTCCTTTGAGGCTTGGCTGAAGCGAATGGACGCAGCCGAACCCAGGGCTCGCCGGGGCCGGAGGGCATCTGGCCCTGTCGGGCCGTCAAGGGACCTGGTTGGCTGTGCCTTCCAGTTCGTTAAGGGCTCGATTCAGGACTCGGACTGTGTACTTTCCCCGCTGTACCAGGTCCTCGCGGGGTTCCAGATTTCGTTTCATGTCTTCAACAACTGGTACGGCTTGCTGGTCAATCTCATCCAGGACATTGGAAGCCTGGACACGTGCCCATTGGGACCCTTCATCCAGTATGGCCACTAGAACGGCAAGAGCTCTCTTCGGTTTCCCCATCCTGCAAAGTGCCCGAGCTGCCGCGATCCGTACATTCTCGGCTTGATCAGTCAGTAGGCTCTCCATCAGCACAGCCTCAGATGCGCCCGCCTCTCCCAGGTTTCCGACACCGATTGCCGCCCAGTATCGGACGGCCGAATCCTCATGGCTCACCGCCTCCCTGAGCTGAGGCAGCATTTCGCTACCCTGCAGGGATAGGGAAGCCGTATCACGAATCTGTCCAATCAGGTCAGCTGAGAACTCAGCCCGCAGTATGCCCCAGGCGCTGCCGGCTTTCTCCTGCCGAGCATTGATCTCCGCTTCCGGGATCAGGCCCAGATCTCCCGTTTCCACGACCCACTGATTGTGGGCTTGGCGCATGCGTTCCAACACCTCGCTGAACTCCGGATCGTTCGCCAAGTTATTCATTTCATGAGGATCATTGACCGTGTCATACAGTTCCTCGGTCGGCTTGGTCTGCGCAAGAAATGCTGCAACTCCTTCGGAGGCACCCCCTTCAGCCTCTACTCGGCGGATCTCCTGCATGGTTCGACCCTTTTCAGGAGTGTTCATGAACTGATAGGAGGGTTTGAACGGTTCGTAATTTCGGATGTACTTGAAGCGTTCGTCTCTGACAGCGCGGATGATGTCGTAGCGTTCATCCATACGGTCTCTGGCGCCGAAGATGTAACGGCGCGCCTCCGGCAAATTGACTCCCAGAAAAGGTCTTCCCTGCACATAGTCGGGCACTGCCGAGCCGGTAAGATTGAGTACTGCAGGCCCCAGGTCCATCAGGCTAACCAGTTCATTACTTACAGTCCCCGGTGTTCCCTGTGTATCAACCCGGAAACGCTGAGGTATGCGGACGATCAACGGCACCCGGGTTCCAGAGTCGTAGAGCCATCGTTTCGCCCGGGGCAAGCCCACTCCGTGATCTGACCAGAACATGACGATCGTGTTATCCGCCAGTCCGGCCTCCTCCAGTTCTGCCAAGTGCTCCCCGACCCACCTGTCCATCGCCGTCATCACGTCGTAGTACCGCCCCCAATCCTCTCGTGTGACCGGAGTGTCGGGGTAGTAGGGTGGCAGGCTGCCCGACACAAGGTCGCGGTCATGCCGGTCGAGTCCTTCCGTGACCCGCTCGTATTTCGCATCATTGGCAATGCCCGATTCATGGCAGCCGTTGTAGTTGAACACGGCGAAAAACGGCTGGTTCCCGTCAGGCCGGTTCTTCCAGTGCGCCTCGGAGTTGGACTCGTCCCAGGTGTTTGCCGGTGTTGTGAACTGATAATCCTCTTTGGAGTTGTTCGTACAGT
The DNA here is from genome assembly GCA_030597245.1 of Acidobacteriota bacterium. GTDB lineage: Bacteria > Acidobacteriota > UBA6911 > RPQK01 > JAPXNP01 > JAUWTT01. The sequence goes on along the minus strand of JAUVSF010000112.1, from coordinate 5,199 downwards.
AATAGCCCGCCTGTCTCAGGTAGACCGGAAAAGGTCGAACAGGCTCCGGCAGTTCTGCCCGACACCGCATGTGATGGGTCCCGAGCGAGGTCTGGTACATTCCGGTGATGATCGCCGAACGGCTGGGCGCACACACGCCGGCGGTCGTGAACGCATTCCTGTAGAGAACCCCTTCTTCAGCAAGGCGATCCACATGAGGTGTAGTGGCGTAGGGATCTCCGTAACACCCCAGATGAGGACTGGCATCTTCGATGGAAAGCCAGAGGATATTTGGCCTGTCAGAAACTGAGCCGTCATGGCAGGCGCCAGCCAATCCCACGCAGAGGATCAGCAGCAGATAGGAGAAAACCGGGAATGAGCGTTCCACCTGACAATAACCCCCTATTGAAGTGTTGCTTAAGGACCATCTGGATGGTAGCGGAGTCAGAAGTGGCGATCAATAGCGACCCATGGTCAACAAGCTCGGTGAAGGCGGCGCAGGGGAACTAGGGGCTGGGAGCTGGGAATTTACCACCAAGGCAAGAGCACCAAGAATACAAGGACCTGGCTTTTGAGTGGCTTGACTAAGGCTTATCAGTTGCCTGTTGGTATAGCCTTCTTTACCGACGCCCGCTTCGACTCCCTCCGAGACGACCCCCGCTTCGAGCAGCTCCTGCGCAAGCTGAACCTGCCGGAGGAGGTGATAGCCAGCCATCTGGCTGTCCCTCAGGAGACGCCATGATCGGACAGACTGTCTCCCACTGCCGGGTACCGGAGAAGATCGGATGTGGAGGGTTGGGGAAAAGAATCGGGACCGGGACCTCACGGCAGCAGCGGTTAAGGTTGTTTTCCACTCTGCAGTTCAATATCCGTGGGCGAGCGAAGCGAGCCTTGGAGTGCGCGTGCCTTGCTACCGCCTTTTCATCGAGGCTCTGAGCATCCACAACGAATTTGAGGCCGTTCTCGCCGGAAGTCTCGTGACAATCTCACTCCCCCCCCCGAACCGATAGGATAGAAAGGACCTCCGGCGGGCACTCCAAGGACTTTGTCGCTATTCATCTGATGCTGAGTTCGACAGTTAGAGCCGCGCATTAGCGTAGCTGCGCTCCGGACTCTGATCTCGGCCAGTACCTTCAATCAGAATCTCCCAGAGATCCTCTTGGCCTTCCACGTTGCCACTACCCCAGGATCCAGGGAAATAGCCCAGATCTCTTTCCCATTTCCAGCGACACGCGATTGTCCACTGTGGTGCTCCCCCCTGTTGTGCGTCCCCTCTCATCAAGCGCGACGAAGTCCTTGGAGTGCTGAGGCTTGCTTCAGCCTTTCTATCGGTTCATAGCGGACGTAATAATGTCACGAGACTTCCGTTGAAAACGGTCCTGTGTCTGTTGGAGGCATTCGCGCTGTAGATAATTCTGAATCCGTTGAACTACCCGGTACCGCGCCCATTCAGGTTGACAAGATCAGTTCGAGGGTCAAGACAATCGTAGTAGATGCTGGATGCCGGAACTGTCCTCCGTAGTTCGAAGAGCGAAGGAGGATGCCGGATGCCAGTCCCCGGATGGGGTATCACAAAACTCCTGAGCCCCGTCTCACGGGGCGATATGCGCAGAGCCCAGGGCGAGTGCCCGACGAAGGAGGGCCAGCCCTGGGTTGCCGGCCGATCCCCTCACAGGAGTCCCGTCCCGCGGGACGGCATGAGTTTCGCAGATTCGCCCTCCTTAGGATTCCTGCGCGGCTGAATCTGTGCGTTTCTGTTGACAACGGGGTGAATTCGACTTGGCGCCTTTCCCTCACAACCGTTTTTCAAACACTTACAGCGGTTTTCCAGGGTAAACTCCTTCGCTCACCTCCAACAAGCCGCACCGCTACTGCGTTTCCCCAGAGCGCGATCGTCTAGTTGTGCACCCTCGGCTCCTCGACGAAAAGGCGGTGCCAAGGCACCCGCACTCCAAGGCTCGCTTCGCTCGCCCGCGGCCAGGCCCTCAATCAAAACTTCCCAGAATGAGCCGGTGATCCACAAAACCCTCTCCCGCAGCAGGCAAGTTTCCGAGGCAGGGAATCGCAGAGAGGATTCGACGTAACGAGTTAGTAGGTCATCTCTGCGCACATCAACGCAGTTTTCATCAATACACAAAAGAACCCAATCCTGTTGAGACCCCGGCGCTTCCCATCACTAACAGCACCCTCATGCCGCGCCTGAGCCTGCCCTCCTCCTCTGCGACAGCGAGAGCTAGAGGAAGTGAGGCCGACACGGTGTTTCCAAATCGAGGATGAGTTTCAAAAACGCTCTCTCTGTCGAGACCCATCAATTTCGCCACAGATAGGGTCAAAGACTTGCTGACGGCGTGTCCAACGACCAGGTCGTATTTCTGATTGGCCAAGATCCTGGTTTCCTTGAAATGCTCCACGAGTTTTTCAGCGGTGAAGGAAAGCAACTCGGCCGGCAGTGTATAAAAGGACATCGGTTTCAATGGGGTGGACATGCGGGTTGAAAAGCTGGCCTCATTGGGCAGAACGATTTTGCAGAGGTCGTGTTTATCGCCCCAAGTCCTGAATGAAAAGTGGAAATCTCCCGACGAGCCGTTTCCGGACAGAAGAGTGGCTGTAGCCGCCTCACCGATTGTGAAACCGGAGAATACACACTCCAGTTCTGCAATGCTGCTTATTTCGAGATTCGCTTCACAATACTCCTTGAAGCAAAACTCGCAGTTCAGAAGCATCACCAGCTTATAAACTGCCCCATCCAGGAACGTCTTGGCAATTGACAGACTGCGGATCCAACTGGCACAAGCGTCTAAGACATCGAAACTGGTGGCTCGTCTCAGTCCTAGTTCACTCTGAAAAAGGCTTGCTGTTGCTGGTGTTATCCAACCTCTCCCGACTCCGGAATAGATCAGCAGATCGACATCTCCCGGTTTCACATCTGCCTTTCTAAGCACCTCCCGACCAGCGCTGACGGCAAATTCGAACGCTTTCTCGCCCTTCTTCCGATGATAGCGAATCTTGGTGCCGGACAATCTGAAGAACTTGCGAACCTTGCCCTCAAGAATCTTTAGATCCTTCTGGGACAAATGTTTCCGGCTTCTGCGGATGATCTCATCGGTCACATCTTGATTTGTGACTCTCTTACTGGGCAATGCATATGCAATGTCAAGGATTCTCAGAGCAAACCTCTTACTGTCTATATTAGAACGATTCTTGCCGGGAGGAAACAATCCGGGCATCGAGGTAGTGAGATTCCTTCCCAGAGCTTGCTCGGGACGCATATTGGAGGTCTACGTTATGGACAAAGCGCAAGACAAGAGCAACAAACTTGAAACCAAGATTGAGTTTGAGTGGCTAAAAGCTCTGTGGAAGTCGAGATATTGAGTTTATTGAATCGACCTTGTTTTGGGTTTGGTGCTTGGGATTTTCTCCCCCGTCGTCCACCTGGTGAACCAGCTGACCCAGGCTTCTACGCGAAGTGGGCGCAGGCTGCTCAGCCGCGCAACCAACAGGAAGCATAGCAACGGGTACGATACCTTCGGGGACACCGATGACTCTCCGGACGGCCTCGTCCTTGAACGCACCCACCCATACAGTCGCAAGGCCGAGAGCAGTGGCGGCAAGCATGGCGAAGCAACAAGCGATCGTAGCGTCCTGAACCGCATAGAGTCGAACACCACGTTCCCCATACTTACTTTCAGAGCGTGCCGGATGGGCACAAAAGACAAACACTATGGGTGCACTGGCAATGAAATCCTGTTGGAGCGCGGCCTCAGCCAGCTCCGTCCGGCGCGAAGGCTGGGTCACAACGTAGATTTCATAGGCTTGCAGGTTTCCAGCTGACGGCGACAAGTTCGCCGCTTCCAGAATCTGCCGCACTTTATCAGCCTCGACCGCTGCAGCGGAAAAGGCCCGAACTGAATGTCGCGTAGTCACCACTTCAAAAAAGTCCATTGGGCGTCTCCTTTTCACTCAGCTTAATCCAATCGCAGTGTACGACCAAACGTGAATGTGAGTTCCAGTGCCGCGACTACGTGGCAATTCCCATTGCCTCTCCTGCATCCCTGTCCTAATATTAACCCCGGGGACTCCCAAGCCATTTTTCGGAAAGGTCCCTTCTGTTAGATTCGCCGTTTTAGACAGGAGCAGAATGTTCATGAAGGCCAAAGAGATTTCTAGACGAGCATTTACGACCAGAGGCTCTGGATTGGTTTCCGGTATGCTTGCTGCATCCGCCCTTTCACCTTCCTTTGCCTCTCTTCAAGAGGGCAAGGTGCTTGATGGCCACATGCACCTTGAGTCCTATGGGACCTATTGGGAGGGCCTGGAAGATGAAATCATCGAGCATTATAACTACGCTGGGATTGACAGGGGTGTCGTGTTTACTGCGTGGACTCCCTCGCGCGAATCGAACAACCGGACACTCGCTGCCCACAAGAAACACCCGGATCGATTCATCCCCTTCGGCCATATAAGAACAGAAGATCCTGACTGGGAAAACGAACTCGAGCGCATCGGAAAGCTTGGTTGGAAAGGCATCAAGCTCCATCAGAATGAGATCAGCCGCGGACCCGATTTGGAAGAGAAGACCCATCTAGTGGTCAAGACAGCTGCTGATTGTGGAGTACACATCATCCTGATCCATCTTGAAGATGTGGATATGGTCAGTAGGCTCGCCGGGGAACTCCAGCAAGTGAACTGGATCATCCCCCATATGGGTTCCTACAAAACCTCCGATGAAATGAAGAGCTACTGCGACTTGGCAAAGCAGAGAGCCAACGTGTATCTAGATACGTCTGGCGCCCAGTATCATCGGTTTGGACAACAGTTCGAGTGGGCAGGAGTTGAGAAGATCATCTTTGCTTCTGACGGCTTCTGGTTCAACCCCTATGTCGAAAAAGCCAAGATCGAGATCCTGCAGCTTCCTACTCCGTTTCGGACCCCGAAGCTTACGAATCGGGAGTTAGGCATGATCCTCGGAGGCAACCTGGCAAGAATCCTTCAAATGTAACGTCCCTGCAAATGCTCCTGTGCAAACCTGAACCTGCCGGAAGAGGTGATACAAAGGCATCTGGCCGCAGCTGAAAGGACGCCATGATCGGACAGACGGTTTTCCATTCCCACATTCTTGAAATCTCAGGTCCACGAATTAGACCGCCGTTCTCATCAGGTTGCGTCGCGAGGCAAAGCAGCCAGCTGGTGAGAAATGCAGGTTAGGTATATCTTGCTGGG
>JAUVSF010000192.1 GCA_030597245.1 Acidobacteriota bacterium | reverse complement strand
CGTGATTGCGAAAGTCGAGTAAGAGCCCCGGATAGCCTAGTTCATTCATCCGGCACGCAATCTCTCGAACTTCCTGCCGATTTCGAAACAATCCGTGAGAGAACACGATCGGCGGCTTCGAGTCTTCTCCAGGCAGGTACCACCCGGAAAGAGAGAGGCCGTCACGGCTCCGGAATGAAACGGTCGTAAAACGCCGTCCCATCTCCATGGGTGTGTCCTCGAGTGTCAGATCCATCGGACGTGTAGAAGCATTGGCAATAAAATATGAAGTTACCAGCGGCAAGACGAAGAGCAGTAACAGTGGAAATCCGCCTGCGTAGATCAGCAGAGCGACCTTAGCCGTCCTGCGACCATGTCCCCTGAATCTGAAAACGCGCAACAGTAGCCAGGCCAGACCTGCGAACAGAGTCGTCACCAAGGCCAAAAACCCTGCCATTATAAGAATTGCCATAGGGAGAACCCTGTTTCCCCAGTATACAACAGCGTCTGCTTCAACCTGTTTGTCCGGACAAGGGTGCCATAAAGTGGCTCGTGAGGTAGAATCGGTGAAATCAATTAACCCGGATTGTTTTGAATTGTCGCGGGCAGAACCATGATGAGGTTCAATGCCGGCGATTCTGAAAAGGGGGCGAGGCTTGGAACGACCCTGGCATCAGTTTTACGACGAACGAGTGCCGAAAACATTCAGGTACCCGGAAATCAATCTTTATCAACTTCTGCAAATGGCAGTCGAGGAGAATCCACGAGGAAGAGCCACCATCTTCTTTGGTGCCAAGCTAAGCTATGCGCAGCTCGCTCGGCAGGTGAACAGGTTTTCAGACGGCTTGACCGCGCATGGAGTCGCGAAGGGTGATCGAGTCGCCTTGCTACTTCCGAATCTGCCCGGTTATCCGATCGCTCACTTCGGTGTCCTCAGGATAGGCGGAGTTCTGGTGCCGACAAATCCTCTTTACGTGGAACGGGAGCTGGAACACCAGTTGAACGATTCAGGCGCCGAAACCGTGATTACTCTCGATCCTCTTTACGCCAAGCTCGAGAAGATTCGCAGCCGGACTCGAGTGAAACGTGTCATCGTGATGAGGGTCGCGGATTTCCTGCCACGCCTCTTGGCCGTACTGTATCGCATTAAACACAAGTGCTCGGTCCGGACCGATGTGTCTGAGGGAGTGTTTCTTTACTCCGATTTCATGAAAAAGAAGTATCCCCGTCATCCCGGAACTCATGTGAGCCCCGACGACATCGCACTTCTAGTCTATACCGGCGGCACAACCGGTATATCGAAAGGAGCCGTGCTGACTCACCGAAACGTCGTGACCAACGTATACCAGGCGCGAAACTGGCTCTGGAGCATGAAAGACAAAGAGGAGTGCCTGTTATGCGTTCTCCCGTTCTTCCACTCTTATGGCATGACAACAGGACTGCATCTTGCCGTTCTTTCGCAGTCGGCCATGTTGCTTCTGCCCCGGTTTGAGCTCGCAGACGTGGCTAAGCAAATCAAGAAGCAGAAGCCTACCATGCTATGTGCCGTGCCATCCATGTACAACGCCATCAACCGCTATCCAACACTCACGCCCTCTGACGTTTCATCCATTAAACTCTGCATAAGCGGTGGCGCGCCTTTGCCCGCCGAAATCCAGAAGGTTTTCGAAGCGAGGACTGGCGGGAAGTTGGTGGAAGGTTACGGCCTGACCGAAACTTCGCCTTTAGCTCTGGTTAATCCGACACATGGACACCGGAAGATCGGGACTATTGGCGTCCCGGTCTCCGATACCGCTGCTGCTATCGTTTCGGAATCGGAAAACCGAGAACCTCTCCCACCCGGGGAAGTGGGTGAACTGGTAATCCAAGGACCGCAGGTCATGAGGGAGTACTGGAACCGGCCCGCGGAGACTGCAGCGGTGCTGAGGGATAACTGGCTCTTTACCGGCGACATGGCGATTGCCGATGAGGAAGGGTTTATCCGAATTGTTGAAAGAAGAAAGGACGTAATCATTAGTGCCGGAATGAATGTCTACCCAACAGAAGTCGAAGAGGTCTTGCACCAGCACCCAAAGATTGTTGAGGCCGTCGTCATCGGAGTGCCAAGCAGGGTTAGGGAAGAGGTTGTCAAGGCTTACATCGTCGTGGAAGAGGGTGAAGAACTCTCGAAATCTGATGTTGTAAGCTTCTGTCGTGACAAACTCTCTAGATTCAAGATCCCAAAGCAGATCGAAATGGTAGATGAATTGCCAAAAAGTGCCATGGGGAAGATACTTAGAAGAGTTCTCAGGGAGCGGGACAGAAAGGAATAAACTTCATTAATAACTTTAGACACTGTAATCTAAATATTCATAAAATAGTCTTATTTATGGATCTATATTGAATCGGTAGAAGGGAGTTCTCCTTGATTGATCAAGAAAGCTGTCTGCAGTTTCTCCAGAGGCTGATTCAGACGCCAAGCCTTCCAGGCGAGGAGGCGGAGATTGCCGGGTTGGTGCTGAAGGAAATGCAGGCGCTCGGGTACGATGAGGCGTATACGGATTCAGCCGGTAATGTGATCGGGGTCTATCGAGGCCTGGGGACGAGCCCCAGTATCATGTTGAACAGCCATCTCGATCATGTGGATGTCGGTGACGCGAGTCGCTGGAAGCACCCCCCTTTTGGCGGTGAAATCCATGACGGGAAGGTCTGGGGGCGAGGCGCCGTCGATATCAAAGGACCGCTCGCCGCTCAAGTCTATGGGGTCGCAAGTTTGATCGCCGAACAAACAAGGCCACCAGGCGATGTGTACGTAACGGCTGTAGTCCAGGAGGAAGTAGGAGGAGTGGGTGCCTGCCTGCTCGCATCTTCTTCTGATCCGGGTATGGTTGTGATAGGAGAACCGAGTGGGAACCGGGTCATGCGGGGACATCGAGGCCGGACCGAACTGGTGGTTCGGGCACTTGGAAGAAGCGCCCATGCCAGTGCACCAGATCGAGGTCTCAATCCTCTGCCGACGATGGCGAGATTCATTTTGGGGCTTCAGAAATTGGATATGGCAAGGGATCCGGACCTGGGCGGAAGTACTGTGGTTCCAACGCTGATCAGTGTCGATCAGATCAGTCCAAACGTTATTCCGTCCGAGGTGGTGCTCATATGTGACTGGAGAAATGTGCCGGGAGAAGGTGCGCAGACGATTGGCACCATTCTCAGCGAGCTTGGCCGAGAATGTGCTGACGCGGGTGTGAGTGTTGAGGTGGATGTCCCCAGAACCGAGCGTAAGACCTATACGGGATACAGCATGAGTGTCGCCAGTGCACATCCGGCTTTCATGCTTCCGGCAAGTCATCCGCTGGCTCTGGCAGCTGCTGAAATAGTGTGTGAAGTGACGGGAAGGGATGAGGTGCCCGGGGTCTGGGATTTTGCGACTGACGGGGGCCATTTCGCCGAGGCGGGTTGGACTGTGATCGGGTTTGGTCCGGGCAATGAGGCCCTTGCGCACACCGTGATTGAGTCAATCGAAGTAGACGAACTCATGGAGGCGGTAGAAGTATATCGTGCTTTTGGACTGAAACTTGGGGCGGCGGGCTAGACCGCCTTGCAGCCCAGATGGGTGCCGATGCGAATGAGGAGCCCCCGTGTGGAACGAAAAGGTGTGCGTGGCGGAGGATAAGCTTCTAGCTTGTCATGACGGCTTGGAAGGCCATCTTCCTCCCGGGGCTCCGTGTAGTACGAAAGAGGATGCTTGTCTTACGGTATTTCGCCTCCGGAGCGCCGAAGCGGAACTCCAGGTTGTCGCATCGCGACAGAGGTCACGACCGAGATAAAAGGGATCTTCACAATGCGCGATGTCCCTGGAACTTGAAATGTTGAAACGGAGACTCGGATGAAGCTTTATAAGACACAGCAAGGCATTGTCATTGAGGAAGCTGGAGACTACGTCCAGCTCAGCATTTCCGACTGGGATGCACTCGTGAACCGGGACAGCCTTTTCGACGAGTTGACCCAACTTAGCAAAGATTCGACGGCTAAGCTCGAGCGGAAAGACTTCGAGAAGATGGATCTTTTGGCCCCAATCGGTCGCCAGGAAGTCTGGGCAGCCGGGGTTACCTACTTGCGCAGCAGGGAAGCCCGCAAGGAGGAGGCGGAATCGGCGGGCGGAGGGGATTTCTATCAGCGGGTATACATGGCAGATCGCCCTGAGCTTTTTCTGAAGGCAACGCCTCATCGGGTCGTTGGACACAACTCTGCGGTCCGAATCCGCCAGGACTCAGAGTGGAACGTGCCTGAACCGGAGCTGACAGTTCTGGTCACGCGGAACGGAAAGATCGTGGGCTACACGGTAGGGAATGATATGAGTTCTCGTTCCATCGAAGGTGAGAACCCTCTTTATCTTCCCCAGGCTAAGGTGTACGACGGGGCTTGTTCCCTTGGCCCGGGGGTCTTTATTTCGGAGGAAGACTTGCCTCCGAAAACCTTGATCGCCATAAGGGTTGCCCGTGATGGTCGAGTAGTCTTTAGCGGAGATACGTCCCTTTCTCAAATGAAGAGGTCGCCTTGTGAACTCGTTGAGTATCTGTTTCGGGAATGTAGTTATCCCGACGGTTGCTACTTGATGACCGGTACCGGTATCGTGCCGCCCTCGGAATTCAGCCTTAGATCCGGGGACTTGATTGAGATTGAGATCGAGGGCATCGGAACTCTCTCCAACTGGGTGGCCTGACAACATTTGATGAACACCGCACTCCAATAGAATAGCTCGAAGGGAATTCGGCATATGAACCTGCAAGGACTGAACTTCATTGGAAACGAACTCTCAGGAATCGGTGATGAGACCTTCTTTGCCTTTGATCCGCTGAGAAACAAACAGCTGGCTCCTGCCTTCTTTGAAGCGGAGCTGTCTGAAGTCGATTGGGCGCTTGATAAAGCAGAAGAAGCTTTCTTGGAAACACGAGCAATTTCTGTGGCGAAGAGGGCGGCATTCTTGCGTGAGATTGCCCGGCGGTTAATTGACCTGGGCGACGAACTGATCAATCGGGCCATGTACGAGACTGGGTTACCAGAGGCCCGCCTTGTGGGGGAACGGACCCGGGCTGTGAACCAGATTCTTCTGTTCGCCGATCTTGTCGGGGAAGGGTCATGGGTTGAGGCACGCATTGATACAGCTGACCCCGAAAGAGTACCGATGCCCAAACCGGATGTGAGGCGTATGTTGAGATCGCTGGGTCCGGTGGCGGTTTTTGGGGCCGGCAACTTTCCGCTGGCCTTCTCCGTAGCCGGTGGAGACACAGCTTCAGCATTGGCTGCCGGTAATCCAGTTGTCATCACGGCCCACCCCGCTCATCCCGGAACCTCGGAATTGGTTGCTGGAGCCATCGTTGAGGCCGCCCTGGAAACCTCGATGCCGGAAGGCGTTTTTTCGATGCTTCATGGGGCACGGCACGGAATCGGCTTCCACCTGGTGTGTCATCCGGCGGTCAAAGCGGTAGGATTCACCGGTTCGTTGGCAGGAGGTCGAGCTCTCTTCGATGCCGCAGCCTCCCGCGATACGCCGATTCCGGTCTATGCTGAAATGGGGAGCATCAATCCGGTTTTCCTGTTGCCGGGAGCCCTACGCAACAGAGCCGCTGAAATCGCCAAAGGTTTTCACCAGTCCGTGACTCTGGGAGTTGGTCAGTTCTGTACAAAACCCGGCCTGGTAATCGCAGTCGAAGGAGAGGGTTTGCAGCGCTTTATCGACGAAGTCGTCAAGCTCACTGACGATTACTCCCCTGGTACCATGCTTCATTCGGGCATCAGAGAGGCTTACGAATCTGCAGTTGCGGGGGTTGAAGCGAAGCCGGGGGTGGATGTTTTGGCGAGATCGAAAACGCCGCCCGAGGAAAGTAGAACTGAAGCCGCAGGCGTCTTTTTTGGAACGAAAGCCGCCGAGTTTTTGGCTGATTCAGATCTCTCGGCGGAGGTCTTCGGGCCTTCGACCCTTCTGGTAACTTGTCGTTCCAGGGAAGAAGTCTTTTGGTTGGCGAAGACGTTGGAGGGGCATCTGACCTCAACCCTTCACGCGACTGAGGAGGACTTGCGGCAATTCGGGGATCTGGTCCCGATACTCGAAGAGAAAGTGGGTCGCCTGGTTCTGAACGGATTTCCGACAGGTGTCGAAGTGTGTCATGCCATGCACCATGGAGGGCCCTATCCTGCGACCACGGATGTCCGTGAAACGTCGGTTGGGAGTGCAGCAATCAGGCGTTTCGCCCGGCCGGTTTGCTACCAGGATTTCCCCGATACCGTATTGCCTGTTGAGCTTCGGAACAGCAATTCCCGAGGAATCTGGCGCCTGATCAATGGTGAATTCACCCGGGATGATGTGGGGGGGTAATCTGGCACCCAAGTGCCCCGCAGCTTCCAGTTCGGATAAACCTAACCACTAAGTCACGAAATCAGAAAAAATTCCTAGCGCCTTTGTGATGTGGTGGTTCATCGCAGTTATTGACAATATATCATAAAATGCGTAAACTATGATTATCATATTATACATGGAGGCAGGTGAATGGAAAAGCGTATATCCGCCACCCGGGCCGTAAGAGACTTTTCTGAAGTGCTCAATACAATAAAGTTTAAACGGATTCATTACATTATTGAAAGAGGCGGAAAACCCGTGGCATCTATGAAACCTATTGATGAAGAAACAGACTGTAGAACACTGGGGGAACTCAAAGCCTTACTGAAAAAACTGCCAAGATTGGATGAAGAATTAAATGCTTTCGCGGAAGACCTTGCAGATATCCGTAAAGATCAGCCTCCCTTGGCAGTGGGGGACTTATGGGAGTAATTCTCGACACAAGGGTTCTTATTGAAGCCGAACGACGGGAATCAGAAATCCAACAATGTGCAGATAGGCGAGAAGAAGAGGTTTTTGGACTGAGTGTTATCTCAGTTGCTGAACTCCTTCACGGTGTGCACCGAGCAGATTCGATAAAAAGACGTTTGAAGAGAACTGCGTACGTGGAGAAGGTCATCGAGCTGTTTCCCATCTATAATTTTGACATCTCGGTTGCCAGGATATACGCAGAATTATGGTCTGATCTGAGTAAGCGGGGTATCCAGGTCGGTGCCCATGACCTCATCATTGGCTCTACCGCCCTCTCCCTCGGGTTTTCAGTAGCCACTTACAATGAAAGGCATTACGAAAGGGTAGAGGGGCTTAGAATCGATATTCTGAGTTTTTGAAAACTAACCGTTCTTCTTTTGGTGTATTTTTGTAGAGACCCGAGTTCATAGGGTGCTGAGGAAACGCTCAGCGTTTGTATAGAGAAGTAGCCCCGGCATCTTGCCGGTAGATAAATGACAACCGGCTGGAAGCCGGGGCTACTTTGCCGCTTCTCGCAACACCGGCTGGAAGCCGGGGCTACGCTGCTTTCTCATTTACTGTGAATGATGATCAAGCCGCCTCACATCGCAGTCGTGGCATCCGCATCCAGTTCATCTCCCAAGAGGAACCTGTCCTCCATAGCTCGAATAGCGAAGGAGGAGGCCAAACTACCAAGCCGCAAGCCCCAGGCCCCAGGTCACAAGACGGTACAGCGTTCTTCACTTGATGGGCAATGCTCAGATGTTTCACCCCACCCGCTCGAGCGGCGTTTCCGATACCACCGCGATGCTATCATCCTTGACGGCGAGATGCATGCCGGCATCCAGGTAAATCTCCGGCTCAATCACTCCATTGCGGCCGGAACCTCCCGCAAAGGAATCACGGACACCTTTTCATCCAGATCATAGGCTTCGCTCCCTGGATATACTACCCAGAGCCTGTGGAGTCTGAGGTCTTCCATCGCGATTCGCATGGAGCGCGTGAGTCCTGGAGAGTCTGAATACTTGAGTTCGAAACCGTGACGTTTCCCCGACTTCATGATCAACAGGTCGAGTTCCGCTCCTCCGTGTGTACCCCAGAAGTAGGCTTCCCGGGTTTGGAGGACGGCGAGGATCTGCTCCAAAGCGAAACCCTCCCACGAGCTGCCAAGCTGCGGGATGTCCCTTTCGAGGAAAGTGCGAGTGAAATTCTGCCGCCACACGACACTCGCAAGATCGTCTTCGGCCAGGAAGGACCTCGGAAACCCGCCTCGACTCCAGAGAGCGTCTAGCCGATTCGTGCCGACCTCGTCGAGCGAGAATCCTGACAGGTCGACGAATCCGATGCGCCCTGCAAGAGACTCCGAGACACCCTTGACCATCATTGGGTTCGCGTTTCCAAGAACCAGGAAACGCGCGGTGGCCTTCGGG
>JAUVSF010000747.1 GCA_030597245.1 Acidobacteriota bacterium | reverse complement strand
GTGTCAGGATCACGATACATCTCGGGAGGGTACTTTAGAGAAGTAGCGATCGAGATCTTGCCTCGGTCCCGGATCTCCTCGATGAGGTTTCCGAACGCACCAGTTACCTTTTCCTCTTCGGCTGCTGGGACGGCGGCTTCATCTTCCGCCTTTGCGCAGCCGCTCAAGAGACCGGCGGCCGCGGTAAAGCTAACGGCCATCCCGGCCTTTTTCAGAAAGTCTCTTCTTTTCAGTGGATCCATATCTGACATGTGCTTCCTCCTCAATGTCAACCAGTAAGGTGGACAACAAGTCGTTGGTCGCCCTTCGGCCGCAGAGGGGTTTCGAGAACAACGCCCTTGATTCCCGGATAATCGATCAACAAGTGCGGCCTGCATTATTCATGCACCCACCTCCTTCCTGAATCTCGTATCATGTCACAATCCCAACAATCCGCGCGCTGAGCACTCTGGCTCCGGGATGCATTTCGCAAGATCTGTCGCCAATACTCTCCTACAGATCCCTATTCTACCGTGATGTCCGATCCTTCCAAAAAAGCTGGTGCATTCATCACCAGGTAGGTCATGGTGCCACCAAACACGTAGGGCACCCCTTTGGGAATGTAGACCAGATCTCCCTCGCTTGCCGTTTCGGCCGGATTGTCTCCAACCTGGAATTCGCCGTCGCCGCCCAACACATAGTAGACCCGGTCGCTGAGGTTGCACGTCGTTTCCTGGCAGCAACGGCCAGCCATGTGGATCCAGCTCACACTGATCGATTCGGTGTGTGCTTTTCGGGTTAGCAGAGCCTTGACCTGCACCGGCTTGTCTCCCAAGGGTTTTACCGGGACCTCTCGTTGCCGTATGATCATCTCACCGATCCTCTACTCTTCCGGCAGCCGTCGTTCGTCAATAACCTGATCGGAACCCGGCAAAAACGCCGGTCCATTCATCACCAGGTAGGTCATATGGCCGCGGAACTCGTAGGGAACACACCGTGGGATAAAGACAGAATCACCCGCGCTTACGGCAAAGGGTTCGCCATCACCCAGTTGGAATACGCCCTCTCCCTCGATGATATAGTAGGGGCGGTCACTGATATCGCACCCCATCCGTTGGTGGTGTCCCCATATCTTGACCCAGGTGACGCTGATGTCCGGTCCATGGTCAGCTCGATTGATGATCGATTTCATCACCAAGGGGTACCCCTCTTCTCGAATCTCCGGCAGGTCCTTTAATCGAATGAGCATCGTCATCTCTCCTGTACATTGGTTTGAGCATTGCGCATCTGGGCTCTCAACAACTTTGTCTGTGCTTGATCGATCGCCAGGGTTTCGTTCTTGAAAGCGACCCCATAACTCGCGGTCGCCTGCTGGCAACTCACGTATCCATCTATCACATCCTTTCGCACGCGACTGGGGTCTCGTTCCCAGGGATGACCGTACCCACCCCCACCGCCGGTGTGGACTCGAAAGCGAGTTCCTTGTGCCACTGGCATGCTATTGACTTTCAACAGCACCCGCTCGTTGCTGGTGCCGAGGTCCATCAGCACACTGGGTATGGCTCCATCTTTGCCGCCGAACAATCCCCACTGCGGCGTCACAGTCCGCTCGAACCAGAGGTTGAGATTCATCCGATTGCCTATCACCCGGTACTCACGAACGACGTTCAGCCCGCCCCGCGTCCGGCCGGAACCTCCGCTGTCGCTGCCAAGCCCGTATTGAAGAATCTGGATTGGATGCTTGTTCTCCATTACCT
>JAUVSF010000368.1 GCA_030597245.1 Acidobacteriota bacterium | reverse complement strand
GGGGGTTGGTTGAACTGACTTTTCCGGAATTGTGTGTAGGTCTTCACCTATCGGGAACGATAGGCTCCGGTTATCTGAACTGTCAAGGAGAGGGTGTGTATTATCGACCGAGCGGTTGAGTCCAATTGGAGCTATACTGAGATTGAGATTCACGAGAATTCAATGTCTTCGTAAGCAGGGGTTGGGAGGGCGAGAATGTCAAGAAGCGCGCTCGGGTTTGTGGTTCTAATGATGGTGGCTCCGTTAGCAGCGGAGGGCGTTCCTGAGTTCTATAGAAGTGTTGATCGCCTGGTCTGGGTGGTTGAAGACATCGACCAGACCCTCGATCACCTCCGTAACCTCGGGTTTACTGATTATGTGGATCTTGGGTCTGGAAGCATGGACGGTACAGACTTCCGCGGAAGGCCGGCTACGGGAGGCTACCGGGTAGTTTCCGGTCGGTTTGGAGATGTTGCGGTCCACTGGATTCAACCCAACGGTGGCGAGAATGCATTTGCCGAATTCCTCGAGACACATGGAAGCGGCGTCTTCAGCCTTATGCACAGAACCCCTAATCTGGAAGCTCTTGAGAGCGAAGTGGAACGGATGCGGGATCTCGGTGTGAGCACTCTAATGGAAGGGAGTATTGATACGCAGTCCGACCAGATTCGATTCACTTTTTTCGATACGGAGAAGAAGGGCAAGCACGTGCTCGGCCTGATCTATTTTCCTGGCGGGAACGAAGGTCCGTTAGCCGTTCCCTCGACCAACTCCAGTGGCCGGGTTGTCACTCAATATGCATTCGCGGTGAAAGAGCTGGAACCGGTTTCGGAATACTGGGTGAAGCTGGGTTTTCCTGCCATGGAGTTCACTCATGGAAAGTTGACCAACCTGAAATACCACCGCCGGCCGGCAGACTTCGACATGCGACTCGGGTGGCAGCGTCATGGCAATGTTGTCTATGAATGGATTCAGTCTCTTCGTGGCCCGGATGTTTATATCGATCACATGAAGGTACACGGCGAGGGCTTTCACCACCTTGCATTCGGAGTGGATGATATGGACAAGGACCTGGTGTGGTGGACAGAAAAAGGGCATCCGGAGAGCATGTCTGGAGGCTGGGGTGTGGAAGGCAAGCCGGGATCGGGACGGTTCGCATATGTCGATACACAGGCTCTGGGTGGAACCGATGTCGAGCTCTTGTGGAACTATCCGAGCGAGTAGTCGGCTGCCAACTCGGGATCAGGGTTCTTACCACCAAACCACTATGAATTCCTTGTGGTTTCGTGGCTAAGTGGTTGAGCCTTGCAAGCTCCGATCCTCGGTCTCAGAACTCAACAACTATAATCTCCGAGTTTTCGGGCGCTGTTGCTTTTACACCTGCGACCGTTTTGAAGAGATCTGTCCCTGGTTCGCCGACACGGATTTCATAGGTGCCCGGGGCAAAAACTCCGGGCTGGAAGGACGAACCCTTGGCACGAATTGTATAGACAATTTCCCCGGTTTTCTCCTCCATTAGTTGGATGACAGGGTCTTCGATTCCCTGAAACTCAAGAGTTGGCAGATAGGCTGTGGGTTTCCTTCCATAGTTCTCTTCGACCGAAATGGTGAGCGGCCAGCCTGGATACTGTTCGGCACTCGGATCTGCCGGATCTGCGTATCGAGGCCAGCACTCCATCGTGATGGTTTGCTCTTCCTTGTTCAGCCTCGCGACACCGAAACCGGGTACTCGATCGTGCAATTCGGCCGGCTCCTGGTTCGAAAGCACAGGGTTTGAGACCGCCCAAACCGTAATGTGATTCCCAAATCCGTCAAGGTACCTGCCTGTATAAGGAGGCATTCCTTCCTGATGCTCGCCCCCGCGCTTCGGAGGAAACCAACGTCGCGGCCAGAGATTTGCTATCGAGGGGACACAGAGCGAGTACCCGGCGTCGTCCCAGTCATGAACGCCATGGTGGACTATGCTGCCCAGGTGCTGGTCGCCTCCGATCATAAAAGTAAAGCCTCGCCGCAGAGCCTCAAGTGCCTTGTTTCTTCCTGTTTGAGGCCAGCCGTTGGTATCCATGTCGGTTGACAGCCGATAGCCTTCAGGTATGACACCTGGCTGGGCAGGTTTCAGCTGAGGTGTTCCAGCGTCGGTGAGGAAATCTCCCGGATAACTTGAGACGGCTGCGAAAATCGTCTGGGAGAGAGACACCTTCATCCATGTGCTCTCCCAGTCTTCGACCCAACGGTTTAGAAACTCGAGTTGTCGCTCGCCCAGCAGGATGGCTCCCGGAACGTCTGCTCTTCTGGTATCGAACTTCGGATTCTGCGGAAAACCGTTGACTACCTTACCCTCAGGTACCATCACGGAAGGGGAAGACTTGAACTTCCGGTCTTCAAGGATGGCACAGCTAATGCCCCCGTAGTTCATGTCGGTGTAGTACACGGTGATCCCCTGCTCAACGGGGGTGGGATCGTAGGGATCAGGCAGATGGCTCGTCTGCGTCCGCTGGACCATGTTGGCAAACTCTGCGGGCATCAGGTACCCGCCACCATCCTGTCTCCAATGTCCTTCGAAACCCTTGTAGTAGTCAGGGTATTCCCCGTCTGCCGGGAGTTCACGTGCAGCACGTCCTCCAGCTCCCCAAATGTTTCCGTGGTAAACATCGTGGCCATCAGGCAGGCAGACCGAAGGGAGATCACGAGCCAGGTCGGCATAGGCCCAGCACCAGAGGTACCATTTATAGAGGTAGTCGAGATAGGAGGAGAAGTTCCCACTGCGGTCCGGCGCGGTGGGGCGGCCTTCATACACCTGGTCTCCGGTGAATACGAGAAGATCGGGGTTGGTTGATCTGACGTGATCGACAATATCTGCGTGTGGGAACCAGAGCCGGTTAGAGGTGAATGAGAAACGCTGCCCGAAGGTGCCGTGGGTATTACTGTTGCCGGTGAAGGCAGCGACTACCACTTCCGCTTTGTCGATGGGCTCGCGTCGAATCACCCCGGTGAAATAGTAGTCTTTCGATTCACCACTGCTGTCCTTCAAGGGATAGACCAGACGGTACTGGTGGTCCCGCGTCGAATCCCAGTTGGGAATCCTGAAGGTTGCAGTCCAGCCTGGCACCACTAAGTTCTCCTGGGCAACAGTCCTCCAGTTCCGAGCGCCCGCTTCTGAAGTTTGCAGGGTAACGGTCTGAGAGTCCTTCTCGCCAACTGGAGGTAGTTGCACTGTCATCTTCAACACATCACGGCTCAGTGTATGGAGAGCACTTAGAATTGGGCCAAAGGCTTGACCTTCGTCAATGCGCAGTTTGGCTCCAGAAACCTCCCAGTCTCGAAACCAGAAGCTGCTTCCGCCTTCGTCCGCGCCCCCATTCGAAATCAGAGCCACATTGCCTGTCAGCCGTCCGGGGTTGATGCCTCCGAGAGCGGCCTCCTGTAGGAGGTCACCCGTCGTGAAATCGTAGGCAGCAAGATTCATGACGTAGTTGTCGCCGTCGGGCCGTAGGAAGAGCTGTAACTTAACGTCTTCTCCCGGTTTTCGCACAAAAGTGCGGCCCGTTCGAGAGTCGGGTTTGAGAAATGAGTCCTCTTTTTCAAGATCATAGAAGACGAGGTGGCCCTGTCCGTCTAAACCGGCAGCCAGACCTGCGTTCTTCCCCCGTCCGAGATGGATGATTGCCCGCGCCCGGTAGTCCAGATCCAATGCACCTGCACCGATCAGGAATCCGGACCATGCCTCGCGGCTGAGATCGGCCCCTTCGGATACTAATCCGGTGCGCACACTCATCTGGACATCGCCCGTCGTCTCAGTGAGAGTGCGTGTCAGCAGGTGAACGGTGCGCAAGGGTTGTTGGCCTCCAATGCACTCGATTCTGCCGTCTTTGAGGCGCCAGTCCTGGAGTCGGTTTGCCCAGAGATCGGGCCCGATCCAGTATCGTTCTACGTCCTCCGGCAAGGAAGTGTGGTAGACAAAGACGTTTTGGGAGCAACCCAACATCAAAGCAACCACGAGGCAGGCCGGGATCAGAGCTTTGGTCCGCATTTCTGCAACTCCCTTCTCATAGAATCTTCTGGATGCTCTCTCCGACCTTCCCGAAGCCGGAATTGGAGTGCCCTGACTAGGTTCTAGCCAAGCTTCCAGGGTTTTCTGTAATCGTAGTGAAGCAGTTGATTCGCACTCGATGGGCTCGTTACAGTCTCGTCCTTTGGGTTCCACTCAATTCTGGAACGTGTCGCCAGGGCCATGTTTGCCAAATGTGCGAACGTCGTGGACCGATGGCCTTCTTCCATGGGGCACCGACATTCGTTGCGAGTTTTCACACAATCGAGGAAGTCGCGGATGTGGGCCCTTGTGGGATCGTTTGTCTCCACCCGCACCGTCTCGGCTTCCAAATCCTTCTGTTGCTGCTGAAACTGCCCGGGGGACGAAGGGATAAACCTGTAAGCGGCAGCATTCGAGTATGATGGATTCGAAATCATGGTGCCCAGGGTGCCTTGCAGTTCAATCTCACCTTGGGGGATAGCAACCCCACTGCTCGCCTCATATTGACCAAAGACAAGGAGGGTGCCTGAACTGAACTGGAACGTCACTTCCATCGTATCGGGAATGGTCCGATCATCATCGATGAAGTGCCCACCTTCGTGAGCAGAAACGCTCACAGGTGCTTGCTCGTCAAGCATCCACCGGATAGTATCGAAGTAGTGGACACCCCAGTTGCCGACTTGAGATGAATAGTCTCCCCACCACCGGAATCTATAGGGATGGATATTCTCCTGGTAGGGACGCAGGGCTCGAGGACCTAGCCACATGTCCCAGTCAAGTTCAGAAGGCGGCGATGTCGGCTCAGCCTTCCCAATGCCGTGAGGATACATGTTGCTGATCCGGTAGGCTCGCGCCACGCTGACCTTCCCAATCTTTCCTTTCTGGATGAGTGGGGCGAGCGGGCGGTAAACGGGGGAGGAGCGACGCTGCAAACCGACTTGAACGATGCGTTCATACTCTTTCGCGGCCTCGGTCATCTTTCGGCCTTCAACAATTGTCATTGAGAGCGGCTTCTCGACGTAAATGTCTTTTCCACTCTGACAAGCCATGAGGGTCTGTATCGCGTGCCAGTGATCGGGTGTCGCAATAACGACGGCATCGATATCTTTCTGTTCGAGAAGACGGCGGAAGTCCTTGTAACGTGCAACTCCTTTGCCAAAATTCTCTTTCATTGTGGGAATTCGACCGCCCAGGGCGGCTCTCAGATGCGGATCGACCATCGAGCCATCGCGGTACAGATAAGGGACGTAGACATCGCAGAGAGCTGCTACTTCAACATCGTCGAAGGACCGAAATACGTCAAGCAGTTGGGTCCCCCGATTTCCAACCCCGATGAAACCGATGCGG
>JAUVSF010000454.1 GCA_030597245.1 Acidobacteriota bacterium | reverse complement strand
CGAAAGTTCCGGATTATGCGGTTACGATCGGTATGAAGCAGCTGCTCGGCGCCAGGCAGGTACACGTGTTCCTGGGTTGGCCCTGGCAATGCAATGTCATGAGGAGAGCGCTTCTCGGTCCTGTCACCATGCGTTTCCCCGCTTCTCTGCTTCAGAACCATCCGAACACCCGGTTTACCGTAACGCAGGACGTGGCGGACGTCCACGAACAGGTTCCCGAGTAGGAGTCAGCCCTTGAGCATGAAAGGAGTCATTGCCGACGGCGCGCCGCATCCCGATGATGCGGAATTCCTTGGTGGAGGCTTTTTGTCCTCATGAAGCGTGGCCTCGCTTCCAACCACAGAGAATCCTCCCGTAACCAGGAAAGCGAGTTGTTTTCTTGAGTGAGAAAAAAACAGAATATGACCTCGCCTGCCTTGGCATCGTGGTAATCGATGTTTTCGGAAGACAGATTGACACGTTTCCCGAAAAAGGGACAACTGTCTATTTCAACGGAATGGAAATTCATGCAGGCGGCTGCACCCTTAATACCGGTATAGCCGCGGCGAAGCTCGGAATGGACGTGGCTGTTCTCGGAGCAGTCGGGGATGATTCCTTCGGAGATGTCTTGATAGACACTTTGCACGATAACGGTGTGGATGCAAAGGGGGTGGTAAGAAAGTCAGAAAGTACGGGTTTTTCTTTTGTCATGGTTCCGCAAGACGGTGAACGCCGCATCTATCACACGGGTGGTGCGAATTCTTCATACTGCTTGTCCGATGTGGAAATGGATACAGTTCGAAAATCGAAAATCCT
This sequence comes from Acidobacteriota bacterium, assembly GCA_030597245.1. GTDB lineage: Bacteria > Acidobacteriota > UBA6911 > RPQK01 > JAPXNP01 > JAUWTT01. Next base: position 3,633 of record JAUVSF010000454.1, on the reverse strand, counting down.
GCATGTTGCCGGTGCCTCGCTCATGCCCATGCTCGACGGCCGACCGACAGCCACACTGCTGGAAAATTGCCAAAACGAAGGAATCCTGACGAGCATGGACCCCGTTTATCAGGAAGGAATATCCGAGATTATCCTTCCCTGCCTGGAACACCTGGACATTTTTCTGCCCAACAACGACGAATCGGTCCACATCACCAATCTCAAAGACCCTGAAGATCAATTGAGGTTTTACCTGGATCACGGCGTGAAAATTGCCGGCATCAAATTGGGCGGTGAAGGGGCTGTGATTTCCGATGGAACTGAAACCATCAAACTCGGCGTTTATTCAGTTGAACCAACCGATACGTGTGGCGCGGGAGATGCATTCATTGCCGGCTTTCTTTTCGGAAGAGCCCGCAACTGGAATATCGAAGACTGCGCGAAATTTGCTACAGCGGTTGCGGCATTTTGCATCCAGTCTGTTGGTGCCACAACAGGCGTTGCCAGAGCCGAAAAAGTACAAGCATTCATGAAAGACAATGAAGTTCGGGTGCTTTGATCCAGGCAAGCGTAGTTAATGCTCTCGCTCAATTGTGATTTGTGAATGGTGAATGGTGAATCGTGATTAATGAGTGCTCAGTCTTGCCTTGAGCGAGCTGTGTTAATTGAGGCGACCATAATTGCCGCAATCTCACCCGCTTCCTTCATCAGCGCAGCGAGTTTGGGATGCTGGGACCCCCTGAGGTCTTCAAAAAGTTCCAGCCAGTATCCGACCTCGTCGGCTTCCTCGACAACAACACCAATCTTTGAAATGAAGTCCCGTTTTGACCGAGATCGACAAGCGGCCCGGTAGTTAGCACCCACCGAACTTGCCGCACGTATCAGTTGCCGCCTGATGATCTGAGATTCCATTGAATCAGGAAACGTCCGACTGAACCGAATTGTCTCCAATGCGAACTGTTTCGTGCGATGGGTCAGGTCTTCTTTCACAGCATTCTCTCCTGCTAACTAATAACGACACAGAAAAAGAAACTGCGAAAACTCTCTTTGCCGAACAGCTTGGTGGGTTGGTCAAACCGCAGTCTGTGAATTCACCCTCTCATTCACAATTCACAGATCTCAATTCACAATTGAATTGGCTCCTCAGGTAGGACTCGAACCTACAACCCTCCGGTTGACAGACATACTCTTAACAATTGACGGGGATTTGCCGCACGTTGTCTGTCTTCATTTTTCTTCGCTTTCCAACTGAATCTGAACGAGTTAGCGGTCGCTTTGTCTTGACCGTGAGTTGTCTCTCTTTGTTCAACTTCGTTGCAAGGATTTGGCAAGGGCCTACAGATTCTCATCAACCCATGTAGCCATTTGCTCCAAACTGCGACAGAATCCATCCAGGTAGTCCTCACCTTTGTACTGTTCAGGATCTTGAACAGTTATTCCATTGAGAGTGAAGGATTGGTTGTGGGCATAAAAGAGATCCCGAGCCTCAGAAGATAAAACGTAATTACTTCTTCCATCCGAAAGCCGCTTCCGCGTCCAATGAGAGACACTGGTCAGAAGACAGAAAAGCTGAAACCAGTAGCGCCATACAGGTGGACTAGCCTTTTGCACTACAGATGAACTCGGGCCGAAACCCAAAATCTCCTCCCAATGAGCGGTGTGGAGAAAATAAGCGGTGGGTCGCTCTCCAGTTTTCTGAATGATTTTCGCTCGAGCCATCTCTTGGGCTGACTGCGAAATCGACATTTTGGAATAGAGCAACGCAAGCCGCATCTCTCTGACCGTGGCTTTCGAACCGTTCAAGCCCAAGAGCAACCCCAGAATATCCGACTTGACTCCAACACCAAATCCACGCCGCAGGCGGACCAGTAGAGTCGCATTTTCACCAAATGCAGGGGAATCCAGTCCCTTGCGCCGTCGCCCGTTTCGTTCTAGTTTCACAACCGAGGCAAGACTTCGCCAACGGCCGTCCCCAGCCTCGTAAGCGTCGCCGGCGAATCGCGCGACCTCGCTTTCCATTTCTTTGGGAAAGTAACGCAGCATTGCCCTCAAGCGCTGGATGCTGATCAACCTCGAAGCGACTTTTGCCCACCATTCAAGAACATCTTCAAGCCGTCTTTCCTGATGTCGAAAATCAAGAGAAAGCAGTAGGAGGGCTTCAGGGTCGATCACCGATACTGTGGGGCGCACGGCCTGGGCGGACACTGGAGCTCCGAGCGCATTCCACTGAGACCAAGAAGCTGCAATTGCCACATCCTGACAGAGTCTACCAATTTGCCTCAATCGCTTTTCTGACATGAGCAATCACCTCGTCTACAAGCTGCGGAAACTCCTCGCCACTGTCTTGTGTAAGCACGGACCTCTTGGCCTCAGAAAGCTCCGCCTCGGTTGGCCGCAATGCAATGAGATCTTGGTAGTGGACACTCTCCATATCACGATCTACCGCAGCATGCAGCTTTAGCGCGATCAAGGTAGGGCGGCCAACGATACCTACTTCCAGGCCGCCGTATTTACGCCATTCCAGGTGATAGAAGAGAAACTTGGGCAACTCTTGAGGCCATTGACTGGCAATCTGTGTATTCATCCAGTCCTCGGGAAGTCCAAAATCTCTCGCAACGGTCTTGATAGCACTCACAAGAGGTTGTGGGAGCGGGTCCGGCGGCAAGAAAGTCTTGGCTTCCTTCTTAGCTACAACATCGACGTCTCTGGTAGTACGGTCAACCAGTCCAAGTAAGCTGAGGGCGGCCCCTCCTACGACGACTACAGAGCAGCCAGCTCCTCGCGCTTCCAGGAGTTCTCCAACAGCTATCAGCAGTTCCTCAATGTTTCTGCCAGTAAGTGATCTCACATTACAATGTTAAGAGAAAGTACGGGCGTTTGTAAAGATAATTCTTACTGATAATAAGACTTATCCTTACTGAAATGCATCTGGCCCGCCCACGAAAGCCCTGAAAAACCTTCTGAGAGTGTTATCCTTATTGGAGGTATCGGCTAGTGTTAATGGGCGTTTTCGTTATTCGGCCAGATATTCGGAACACTTTAGTGAACTCGGAGGGTTTACCTTGGCTAGACTGAATCAGACGAAGTGCAGGGCCTTGATCGTTCGCGCTCATTATCTGGCGGTTGCATGCGCTCAACAATCGTTGGACCTCTTCGAGTTCCAGGTATTTCGGAACGGTTGACAATCGCCAGTCCACCACCGAGGGCTCACCCGCGGCAAGGTCCGCGTCGATTTCTCCCTGCTGCAGCAGGATGTCGCGGGCGAAGTTGAATGTTCTTTCGAGTAGATCCTGAGGTTTTGTTGTCTTCACATAAGCTATATAACGACCGAGGCGGGAAAAGTGCGAGTTACGAACTCGAAAGTCCGAAGTGCGAGATGCGAAGTGCGAAGTATCGCCAATTCGAACTTCGAACTTCCCTAGGTTCCCGAGCGGAGGAGTTGTCGGGCCGCAGAAATTGAGGACCGTCGGCTGCTGCCTTCCGGATGCCAGTGGTGCTGATGAGTGCCCGTTTCAAGCAAAGCCGGCCCAGCTATGCCCGCTTCAAAGGATCAGACTACTCGGCGGATCACATGATAGGCGAAGCACTCGAGTTTATTCGAGAAAACCAAGACGGCCCGTTCTTCCTCTATTTCCCGTCGACCCTTCCCCACGT